>QHXL01000260.1 GCA_003222935.1 Acidobacteriota bacterium | reverse complement strand
TCGGACATTTGGTAGACATTGGGTCGGACATTGAGGAAAGCTTATGCGACAGGTTGTGACAACGACGACCGGCGATGTTGATGTACTAAAGGTAGAAGAGCGACCTGATCCGCAGCCTGCGCCGGGTGAAGTCGTGGTTCGAGTGCGAGCCGCCGGGCTTAACTTCGCTGACGTGCTGTCACGGCAGGGTTTGTATCCGGATTCGCCGCCGAAGCCGTGCGTGATGGGATACGAAGTCAGCGGGATCGTCGAAAAGTTGGGCCAGGGTGTGAACTCCGATTTCATCGGGAAGCCTGTCGTCGCTCTTACTCACTTTGGCGGTCAATCAGATTTGATAGCAGTAAAAGCAACACAGATGTTTGAAAAGCCCGACAGCCTGACATTCGAACAAGCCGCCGCCATTCCAGTGAACTATCTGACGGCCTACGCGCTACTCGTTGTCATGGGCTCTTTGCACGTCGGCGAATCTTTGCTGATACACAATGCAGGCGGTGGCGTTGGACTGGCAGCACTGGAAATAGCGAAGAAGATCGGTGCAGTAACCTACGGCACTGCAAGTCCGCAGAAGCATAAGTTTCTCACCGAACGAGGGTTGGACTATCCGATCGATTATCGCAACCAGGACTGGCAACCCGTGTTGGCCCAACTGACCGACGGACGCGGCGTCGACCTGATCATTGATCCAATCGGTGGCCATCACTGGAAGAAGAGTTACGCTTCTCTCCGGTCCACGGGCCGCCTGGGAATGTTCGGATTGTCGACGGCTTCAGCTACAGGTTTTTCAGGAAAGTTGAAACTAGTGAAGGCCGTAATACAAACGCCATGGTTTCATCCGTTTGCCTTGCTGAATAAGAACCGCGGCGTGTTTGGTTTGAACCTGGGACACATGTGGCACGAACCGGAAAAGGTAGCCGTGTGGATGCGCGAAATCCTGCGTGGTGTTGCTGAAGGTTGGATCAACCCTTACGTTGATCGGACGTTCTCGTTTGAAGAGACTGGTGACGCTCACAAGTACCTCGAGCAGAGGAAGAACACCGGCAAAATCATCTTAGTTCCTTAGAATAAAAGAAATTATTTTCCAGATCTCATTTGACAGTTTTTAATTGTCATGTAGAAAGCTTCAACATTCCTAACTGACAACTGAGCAACGTCAAATGAGATCTGGAAAATGACTTAATCTTCGAGTGAGAGGCGCTTGGCGAGAAAGAAGGAAATGAGAGCTGAGTAGATAAGACCCAGGATCATCGTAAAGATGGTCAGGCCCGCAAATGCTTTTAGGCCAACAATCCACATTGGGACATCGGGTGAAGTCGCCTCTCCGGCCATCCATTTAGGTCCAATCACGAGCAGGACGCCGACGAAAAACAATGAAGCGGTTATTGAGTAGATCAAAGATATTGCGACGCCCTGCTTTAACCCTTCTTTAAAAGTAGGCTTCGCATTCTTTTCTCTTTCGAGCGCTCGGATGCCGAGAAAAATACCGGCGAAGTGCAGCAGGTTGAAAAAGGTAAACGCGCCGAGGCTATGGACAGCTGAACGCGGATCGGGAACGAGCCAGTGAACAATGATGGTCCAGGCGATGAGTCCGGCGGTGATTATCAGTCCATAGCGGAGAGCGATTTTCATATTCTTCCTCTGTGCTTTCTCTGTGCCTCTGGGTCTCTGTGGTAAACCTAATCGACGCCTTTATCACCACAGAGACGCAGAGACACAGAGATTACACAGAGTTATTCCCATGCTGGTTTGGCGTTACCCTGAGCGTCGTGCCAATACGGTGCCCAGACCAGGGTAAGAAACTTGACGGCGATATTTGTCTTCGTTGGTTTGAGGCTCACCTTGCCGAGTTCTTCGGTTGTTGGATCAAACAATCGATCTAACTGTTCAGTCTCACCTTTGAAGTCGGCGTCAAGCTCTGCCAGCTTCTGATCAATCGCCGCAACATTGTCCTCAGCACGGCCAACATCCTGCGACTCTTTCATCGACTTTCCCACACTCACTGTCTTTCGCCCGATGAATGACGAAAGGATCGTGGTGCCGAACGAGATCGCAGTTTGCAGCTTTTGACCCTTTGCCTGTTCAGATTCTCGTTCGACTGCTTGCTCTGCACGCCGTCTCTTTTCCATTAGTGCTTGAATCTTTGGAGCCAGCTTTTGCTTTAACTGATCCAGAGCTTGGTCACGCTGTTCGCGAGCAACCTGTTGCAGCCGCACCCGAAAGTCTCGTTCACTCTCGCCAGGGTTCGACGCGATCTTGAGTCTTGGACTTTCAAGTAATTCCATTCGTCGGCTTCGATAAATCCAGTTAGCGAGGTCCTTCTTCCATGATTCATAATTCTTCGACTTGCCGGCTGCGCTCGGTAACCCGGCGAACTGCGCATTTGCTTCGGGCTCAGCTTCCAGATCTTCAACTGGAAGTTCCGGCGACAGCGCTGTTGCCCAGTCAACATTGACGAGGCCGTCATTGATCGAAGTTAGTAAGGTCAAGTTTTCACTCAGCTCAATCTTCTTAGCATTGCTGTAACGCACTTCAACTTCTCCCAGAAGCATCGGTTGATACGACAATGTTGCTCCACTACTCGACGATCTCACCGGAATGAAATATTGACTCACTTCGGGGGGCAGGATGGGTCGCGTTGTGTTTGCCGCAGGAGGAGGCGTGAGCGCAGGAGCAGTAGCAGCGGAAAAAACCGGTGATGGTTGGCCCTTAATTGGATCCATCAAGGTTTTGATTTGTGAACGAGTTAGTGGTCCACGCAGGTACGACATGGCCCATCGCGTTTCAAACACTTCTGGCCCATCGTCGTGTGTGTTGTTAAGGAGAAATATCCTGTTACTCAACCCCGCCAGGAGTTGTTCCATCGCCTGTCGGTCAAACTTCTGACCGGTCCCTGCAGCGATCCCCTCGAGACCTTCAAGCACGCGAGCTTTATCCCGTTCAGTCTGTAGTCTGCCGATGAACCACGTGCCGGCGTTTGCCAGCCCTTTGTAATCAAGATCCACGGGGTTCTGTGTAACCAGTACGACGCCAAGTCCAAATGCGCGACCTTGTTTCACCAACGTCAGCAAAGGCAATTTTGACGGCGGATTCGCCACGGGAGGGAAGTAACCAAAGATCTCATCCATGTAGAGAATCGCACGCAAACTCGTCGTGCCTGATTGCGTACGCATCCAGCCCAACACCTGATTTAGCAACAACGAGACAAAGAACATTCGCTCAGCGTCGCCGAGGTGAGCGATCGAAAAAATAGCATGTCGAGGTTTGCCATTCGATGTGTAGAGGATTTGTTGAATGTCGAGTGACTCTCCTTCCATCCAACTCGCAAAACTTGGTGACGCGAGAAGATTGTTCAACGACATTGCCAACTCAAAACGATCTTTTGCCGGAAAGAATGAATCGAGATCCATGACGCCGATCTTTGTCATCGGCGGTGCCTGGATCTTCTGAATTAGACCGGCGATGTCGAGGTTGCGGCCCGCTGACCAATCGAGATTGAGAATATTTGAAATGAGAATGTGTTCGCGACTGCGAATTGGATCGGCCTCGATTCCGAGCAGCCCAAGCAAACTAGTCGTTGTCGTATTGATCCGTTCACCCAGGAGTTCGTTGTCTTCGCGAATGATCGGTGGAGGCGCATCGAACGATTTGAGGATCGAAACCGGAATGCCCGCGTTGCTGCCGGGCGTAAAAATGCGAAAGTCCGCAGCATCGCGAAGTCGTTTAATGCGATCGCCCTCCTGGCCCCAGTCTGACAATCCCTTTGTCCAAAGTTCTGATTGTTGTTTGGCATAGTCAGCTGGCGAGAGACCTTTCTTTTGCGCGTCCTCAGCATTCACCCACGGCTCAAAATCCTGTGGCGCGAGGTTGGGAAAGGTCAGCATCAAGTTACTGAGATCGCCCTTGGGATCGATGATGATTGCGGGAATACCGTCGATGGCCGCCTCTTCGAGCAGGTCAATGCAGAGTCCGGTTTTGCCACTGCCGGTCATCCCAACACAGACCGCGTGAGTTACCAGATCTTTTGAGTCGTAGAGGAGTAGTCCCTCTTTAGGTTGCTTGGTTTGAAGATCGTAGGGACGACCCAGGTAGAAAGCGCCAAGTTTTTCGAAGTCTTGCATGTTTTCACCGGACTATTAATTGAGAACAAAGAGAAGTCATTTTCCAGATCTCATTTGACACTTTTCAGTTATCAACTTGATTTGGATCAGACTTCTATCGGGTCGCGGGCATTAAGAAACTGACAACTGAAAAATATCAAATGAGATCTGGAAAATGATTCTGCAATAGCGCTCAACCTGTTTGCCTTGTTAGTTGCCATTTGATCCTTGTGTACGCAATCCGAAACCCATTTCTCTCCGCGTTGCGTTGCGACGCACTTCCGGGGAGCGTGGCCATCATTGCGATGTCGCATCCTTGTTCGGCCGCATAGCGAAGCCGATGTTCCAGCAACGCGTTTTGCGCGCCCTGTCGTCGAGCGTCGGGAATCGTGCTCGCTCCGGCCAGTAATGCGACGCCCTCGTGCATGCTCATCATGCCAGTGGCGATCGGTTGGTCATCGAGGGTGGCAAAAAATCCCAGCGTTTCAGAACAGGCTTGCACCTTGCCCATGTCTTTCATGAATTCACGCACTTCTTCAAATTCGCCCCAGCCTTCAAGTGCTGTATTCGACCAGCGCTCCTCCTCATCCTTTCCGCGCAACCGAACCTTTATTTGTTCATTTGGAGCCGCAGGCAATTCTATGTCGCGACTGATGGGACGAAAAAGAACGCTGGTGAACTCGAGTGGCTGATAGTCTCGTTCATTCAGCAGGGCAAACGTTGAAGGATCGGCAAGTGGTGAAACCTCGTGAAAGACTTCCGCGCCACGTTCGTGAAAGAAACTCTCAATCGTATTTAGCGTGTCGGCTGTCACTGGATGAAACATACCCAGACCGAACGTTTGGCTAACAGGAGAAGTTGGCCCATCAAACATCGCATGAGCGCCGGCGACTTCGATCCATTTGGCGCCACTGTCAGGAAAAGCGCGCGCCCTGGCTTCAACAAACAAGACATTACCGTGTGCCTCGGTGTCTTCAAGACGACGAGCAAGAGAAAGATCCGCGAATGGATAAGGTAATAGCTCCATCTTTGGGTCAGGACCATTCATTTTCCAGATCTCATTTGACATTGTTCAGTTGTCATCTTCCTAACTCCGGCCACCCAATAGAAAGTCTAATCCAAATAAGTTGATAACTGAAAATGTCAAATAAGATCTGGAAAATGATTGCGTCTTATATGTACCTAACTACAGCAAACAATATGCACTTTCTAACGCAACAATCTAATCCGGTGGGCTTCACTGTCGCCCACGTAGATGTTGCCTTTGCGGTCGACGAAGATGCCATGAGGTCGATTGAGTTTGCACTTCTGCGGATCCGGCTCTGGGCCATCGCCTCGTTCACCGGAACCCAGGATCGTAGTGACTAGGTTGGTGGCCAGGTCGATACGCCGAATCACGTGGTTTTCGGTATCGACGACATACAACTTCTTATCGGCGTAAGCAATTCCTTTCGGGCCGGCGAATTTTGCCCTGGCAGCGTCGGCACCATCGCCTGAATAGCCTTGTTCGCCCGTTCCCGCCACATGAAAGATTCGTTTGAGCCTGGGATCGATGCGAAAGATCGCATTACCCTCTCGAAGAGCGAGATAGAGATTTCCTTGCGGGTCCAAGTCGATCGTTCGTGGTCCATTCAGTGGAGTGCCGGTTAGTGGCGCTCCGTCGGGCGTAGGTTTTCGCTCGCCAGTTCCTGCATACGTCTCGATGATGTTTGTTTTGGAATCTACACGTCGAATTCGATTGTTACCGACGTCGCAAATGAATAAGTTGTCTTCGGGGTCGAACGCGATACTGTGTGGCGAGCGTAGTTGAGCGTTGGTCGCTGGACCACCATCGCCGCTAAACCCACCGACACCCCTTCCGGCGACCGTGGAGATCGTCCCGCGCGTCATGTCTACTTTACGTACCGTGTGATTGTCGCGTTCGACGATGTAGAGATTGCCTTTCTTATCAAAGCGAATTTCGTGAGGCATGTTTAGCGAAGCGTTGGTCGCGGGGCCGCCATCACCTGCGTAACCTCGCTGACCGCTTCCTGCGACAACTTGGGTCTTTCTTGTTTTCAGGTTGATTCTGCGGATGCGTTGATTGTCGAGGTCGCAAAAATAGAGTTGACCGTCTGGACCGATAACGACTCCGTAGGGATTGCTAACTTGAGCATCGGAAAAGCCAGGAGTTCCAGTGCCGATCAGTGTTGAGACTGATTGGCTATTCGCGATTGAAGTTGAAATCAGGATCAAAAAAACGGCGAGTAATTTCATATAGTTATTCGATCTTTTCCAACTCAGTGATGATTTCTCCCTTACCTGTTTCAATAACTGTGAACTTCACTTTGTCGCCAACCTTCACCTTATCCAGTAGCGGCTTCTTTTCGACAAACCATTCCATTTCCATCGCCGGCATGAGTCCTTCGATCTCTTCGTGATCGATCTCAATCCACCCTTCCTTTTTGTTGATGAGTTTGACCACGCCTTTGCCCGGATAGGGTTTGCCGATGATCGGAGAGGGCACCGCGATTGGTTTCAGCGCCGGAGGTGTCGGTGATTGTTGGGGAACGAGCGCACTTCTCTCTATCTCGCGGTGACACGCCGATGATGTAACAAGCACCACTGCCAGTATCCATCCCAGATTTTGTGTACGACTGTTAGGCATCGAGTACTCCAATCCAAAATGTCCGACGAACTTTAGTTTGTCGTGCTCTCGCTAGCTGAACCCGCGACAAACTGAAGTTCGTCGGACATTCATTCATTCATCCAATCCATACCGTTTTAATGTTCACAAATTCTCGAATCCCAAACTCCGCCAGCTCTCGACCGTAACCGGAGTGCTTGATTCCTCCAAACGGTAGACGCGGATCTGACGCAACCATACCATTGATGAAAACGCACCCTGCTTCGAGGCCTTCGATGAACTTTGCTTCTTCCGCTGGATCGTTTGTCCAGGCGGCCGCACCGAGTCCAAATGTAGTCGCGTTGGCAAGCGAGATTGCCTCGTCGATATTTTCAACCCGAAACAACATTGCCACTGGTCCAAAAATCTCTTCACACGATACTGGAGTCGAACGATCAATCTTGTCCAGCACAGTTGGCTCGTAAAAGTTGCCCGGACGATCAAGTTTGCGTCCACCGGTCAACAAACGCGCGCCTGAGTCGATGGCCCGTTGAACTTGTTCACTGAGGTCGTTGAGAATTTGAGGTGTGGCTAATGGCCCAATGTCTGTTGTCTCGTCCAGTGGATCACCTATGCGCAGAGCTCTCATGCCGGAAACAAACGCCTCGGCAAACCGTTCGTAAATGTGAGTCTGTACGATGAAGCGTTTCGCTGCTATGCACGATTGTCCATTGTTAATCGTGCGTGCTTTGACGGCCGTTTCGACAGCTTTGTCCAAGACCGCGGAAGGCATAACGATAAATGGATCGCTGCCGCCGAGTTCGAGAACAGTCTTTTTGATCTGCTGTCCTGCGATCGACGCGACACTTCTGCCGGCCGGTTCACTTCCGGTGAGCGTTGCGGCAGCCACGCGACTATCTGTGAGAATTGCTTCAACGGCGTCAGAACCAATCAAGAGTGTTTGAAACGCACCCTGAGGAAAACCAGCCCGTAGAACAATCTCCTCAATCGCGATTGCACATTGCGGAACATTGGAAGCATGTTTCAATAGTCCGACATTTCCAGCCATTAACGCTGGAGCTGCGAAGCGAAACACCTGCCAGAAGGGGAAGTTCCATGGCATCACAGCGAGTACTGGTCCAAGAGGTTGGAAATGGACGTAGCTTTTCTTCGCATTAGTTTCGACGATTTGATCCGCTAAATGTTTTTGTGCGTTCTCAGCGTAGTAGCGACAAACCGATGCGCACTTTTCGGCTTCAGCGATCGCACCTTTAATGGGCTTCCCCATTTCGATAGTCATCAGCTTGCCTAGTGCAGCTTTTTCGTTTTCAAGTATCTCTGCCGCGCGCAACATCTTTTGTGAGCGATCAGCAAAAGAAGTGTGACGGTAACTTTGAAAACTCTCTGCTGCGAGTTTGAGCTTCGCTTCTAATTGAGTTTGAGTTAGGGAGTGGAAGGTCTGGATCGTTTCGCCCGTTGCCGGATTTATTGATGCTATCGCCATGTGCTCTATAGTGACCCTTTAACATCTTCCCAGGCAAACAGCGAGGAATGTCCGATAAACTTCAGTTCTTCCGGATGATAACGAGCCCGCCCAGAGATCAAAGGTTCGCTCGATTAAGTCACAACAAACTGAAGGAACCTCTGATTAAGTCTCTTAACCGCAAAGCGGTTGCGTCCCAGAGCCCAGGGTTGCCGCGCTTTGGCGGCTACCCTGGGAGA
>QHXL01000644.1:564-3966 GCA_003222935.1 Acidobacteriota bacterium | reverse complement strand
CTCTCTCTGGTTGTTGAAGTACAACCGGGGGGCCGGGGGAATGCAGTTCCTCGAGGATCACGAATGGATCCCGATCATCGGTGCTCGCTATCAGATGGGTGCTGATGGTGTGGCTGTGCTGTTAATTGTGTTGACGACATTGCTGGGTGTCATCGCCGCGCTATCGTCCTGGAACTACATCCAGAAACGGGAGAAGGAATACTACGTCTTACTTTTGTTGTTGCAGACTGCGGTGATTGGCGTCTTTTCCTCGATGGACTTGTTCCTGTTCTACCTGTTCTTCGAAGTTTCTCTTGTCCCAATGTATTTCCTCATTGGTATCTGGGGTGGTGAGAATCGCCTCTACGCAGCTATCAAGTTCTTTTGGTTCAGTTGTAATGCTTCTGGGTGTGTTGAAAATGTACTTCCTCACTCAGGACACTGAACTCACGGGGAAGATTACTCAAGGTACGATCGATCTACTGGCCGGCAATCAGGCCGCTTCTAATCTCGTCTCAAGCACTCTCCAGGCAGCTGCAGCAAATCAAACAGGCACGTTCAATATTGTCTATATGCAGGCGATGGGATCTGTGATGGACATGGGCACGATGCAGATCCTTCTCTTTGCCGCGTTTGCGCTGGGCTTTGCGATCAAGGTCCCGATGTTTCCGTTTCACACGTGGCTGCCTGATGCACACGTCGAGGCGCCGACTGCCGGCTCAGTTATTCTCGCCGGCATTCTGCTGAAGCTCGGCACGTACGGGTTCTTTCGTTTCAACTTACCGATGTTCCCAGGCGCGTCTAAAGATGAAAGTAGTTGGGTTACGAGTTTCGGAACTTTTGGAGTGCGTAGCGTAGTCGTCTTCCTGGCAATCGTGAGCATCATCTATGGGGCGCTGGCGGCGATGTACTTCGTCGTGAAGAAAGATGGTGACGTAAAGAAATTGGTCGCTTACTCGTCAGTCTCGTCGATGGGCATGGTGATGCTTGGTCTATTTGCACTCAATCCCAACGGCGTAAACGGCGGTGTGATGCAGATGATCAATCACGGCATCTATTCAGCTGCGCTGTTTCTGCTGGTCGGAATTATCTATGAACGCCGACATACTCGAAACGTTTCCGAGTTTGGTGGCCTGTCACATGTCATGCCGGGTTACGCTGCGGTGTTTTTGGCGATGGTGATGACGGCGATCGGCTTGCCCCTGCTTGCGGTGTTTATTTCAGAATTCCTCGCGCTCCGGGGAGCCTTCGAATCAAATCCAATGTGGGCGGCCTGGGCAGCGCTCGGCATCATTCTCAACGCCGGTTACTTTCTGTGGCTCTACCAGCGAATGTTCTTCGGAAATATCGAGAACCCGAAAAACGAAAAGCTAATCGACATGAGCGGACGCGAGTGGGCTTACATGATACCGCTGCTCATTCTTTCTCTGTGGATCGGCGTCTACCCGAAACCGTTCATTGCTTTCATCGAAAGACCGGTGAATGCAGTGGTCAAGCAAGTCCGGCCGGAATATCAGACTGCCGGTTCCGCGGAGGCTCGGAGAAGTAAGATGTCCAATAAACTTCAGTTTGTCGCGACGTTAATTATGAGGAAGCTAAGGAAACATTTAGAACGCTCTTAACCAGAAGATCGACAAACTGAAGTTTATCGGACATTAGAATCATGTTCCTGCTACAAGCCAACACGACTTCTCTAATCAGCGTCACTGACCTTCAGCTGATCGCGCCGGAGTTAATACTGACCGTGTGCGCGTGCTTAGCGTTGGTGATGGAAGTTGTGCTGCCTTATCGCAAGAGTAAGTTCACCGCGTATTTCAGTTTGATCGGCGTGGCCCTGGCCTTTGTCTCATTGGTGCTGCAGGCTCTGAATATTTGGGACGGATCTGTTACCGGTTTCTACGGCATGATCCGGATCGATGGTCTGGCCTTGCTGTTTCGCGGAATCTTTTTGATTGCAGCCGGCCTCGCGATTGGGATCTCCACTCGCTATCTCGACATCGAAGGTGAACAGCACGGCGAGTACTACACCCTTCTTCTATTTGCGACCGTCGGCATGATGTTCCTTGCCAGCGGTTACGACCTGATCACTCTCTACATCAGTCTTGAACTGATGGCGCTGACGTTTTACGTGCTCGTGGCTTTCACTAAACGCGAGAAGAAATCCAACGAAGCTGCGATGAAGTATTTTCTGTTGGGAGCGTTCTCGTCAGGTGTGTTGTTGTATGGCATGTCGCTGCTTTATGGAATCGCTGGCTCGACAAACCTGGGCGACATAGGTCGAGAAGTTGCGAGAATAGTAGGACTGGTTGGCGCACCCGATAGCGCCTGGGCGGGTCTGCGGCCGATGCTCCTGCTCGCAATGATCGCCCTGGCAGCCGGTCTTTTCTTCAAGATCGCCGCTGTTCCGTTTCACATGTGGGCGCCGGATGTTTATGAAGGAGCGCCGACTTCGGTCACGGGATTCTTATCAACCGGATCAAAGGCCGCGAGTTTTGTATTGTTCTTCCGTATCTTCAACGAAGGCCTCGCGAGCATGCACGTCGATTGGGCTCCGCTTCTTGGCCTGGTCGCGGCAATCACGATCATGGTTGGAAACTGGGCGGCAGTTACCCAGGAAAATTCGAAGCGACTCCTTGCGTACTCGTCCATATCTAACGCCGGCTATCTGCTCCTCGGTCTCATCGCTAAAAACGAATACGGCTACATAGGATTAGTTGTCTATCTGTTGGTCTACACTCTGATGAATATGGGTGCCTTTGGCGTAATTATTAGCCTCAGACGCCGAGGGATTATTGGTGACAACGTTGAAGATCTCACCGGCCTGGGACAAAAGGCGCCGGGTCTTGCAGCCATGATGGCGATCTTTATGTTGTCTCTTGGTGGGTTGCCGATGACCGGCGGCTTCATCGGTAAGTACTTTCTTTTTGGCGGTCTAATTCAACGAGGTGCCGAGTCAGGAAAGAACTGGTATTACTGGCTGGCAGTTTGGGCGATCGTCAACACTGTGGTTTCGTTCTACTACTACATCCGTTTTATCAAGGTCATGTATCTTGGCGACAGGATTGCCGACGATAAGCCCTTGGCGCTCTCGAGGGTCTTGCAAACGGCACTTATTGTTTCGCTGGCTGGAGTATTGGTTATCGGAGTATTTCCCCAGCCGGTCATCAAGCTTGCCAAAGAGTTGATCAAATCTTTTGCGGGTTAGAAATCTGATTCCGGGATTTGTTTAGGCGGCGATGTTTTGAAATTCAAAGCATCGCCTTGTTGTTTTTGGAGTCAACAACGATGACCTCGACAAGCTGAAGCATATCGAACATTTTCTTGATGTACGTTTATTATTTCTTTGCAGCTATAGCTATCTTCTTTGGGATTCAATCCTTGCGAGGCGGCTTTCGCTACGTCGCCTACATAAAACGAGAAACC
>QHXL01000644.1:0-472 GCA_003222935.1 Acidobacteriota bacterium | reverse complement strand
TCTCAGCACGCTCCTGCGCCAGGATTATCCTTCTTATGAAGTTCTATTCGTTTTCGATCGCCAGGATGATTCCGCTATTGAGGTCTTAAATCTTCTCAAAAAGTCTGGCGTAAGTTTCAGAATAGTCATCGCTGGGCCAGCAACCGACAGCGGACAGAAGGTTCATAATCTGCGCAACGCAGTAAATGAAGTTGATCCCAGGAGCGAGGTCCTTGTTTTTGTCGATACTGATGCCCGACCAGGCAAATTGTGGCTGCGACAATTAGTTGCTCCGTTAGCTGACGACAGACTTGGCGCTTCAAGTGGTTACAGGTGGTTTGTGTCGCAACGCGGTGGCCTCGCTTCAAGACTTCGTTCAGTTTGGAACGCGACGGTAGCTTCAGGTTTCGGTGATAACCAGCAGAAGAATTTTTGTTGGGGCGGATCGACCGCTATTCGACGAACTGTTTTTGAAAAACTGAAGATTAGCGAT
>QHXL01000336.1:14964-20201 GCA_003222935.1 Acidobacteriota bacterium | reverse complement strand
TGAAGACAGTTGATCTGACGACCTCTTTGGAATCGCTGTCGTATTTTCTTGCCAGCCCAAAGACAAGTGTGGTTACAGGAAAACATTCCACGTCGAAGTTCGGGTCGTTGGTTCAGCACGCCGAGGACAAACTCTAAATCTAACCGAGTAATTCAATAGTGGACGAAAAATCAGCAAGACAAGATCTACTAAGCGTATGTCATTTGATGTACGAACGCAGTTACGTAGTCTCGTCTGACGGCAACGTCAGCGTGCGTCTTGACGATGGTCGAATACTGGCCACGCCGACGATGACGTGCAAAGGTCGTATGACTGACGATCTCATTGCGGTCACTGATATTGACGGCAAGAAGTTGAACGAACGAAAAGCATCAAGTGAATTGGCCATGCACCTGTTGATTTATCGTGAGCGACCGGATGTGAAAGCTGTCTGTCATGCGCATCCGCCTCACGGCACCGCCTTCGCAGTCGCGGGTCTAGCCATCGATCAGCCAATTCTTTCTGAAGTCATTCTGACGCTTGGTTGTGTTCCACTTGCGTCATACGGAACGCCATCAACGGATGAGTTGACTCAACAGATGCAGCCGTTGGTGAAACATCACAATGCCTTACTGATGGCGAATCATGGTGCTGTTGCCTACGGTAGTGATCTCTGGCAGGCCTGGGATCGACTGGAGACACTCGAACACACGGCCAAGATAGCTATCCTTTCGCGCATACTTGGTGGTTCGAAGAACCTGTCGTCTGACGCGGTTGAAAAGCTAATCCACGTTCGAGAAAAGGCTGGTTATTTGACCGAATCGGCGCGTTGCCAGGCGTGTGGTTACTTGCATGAGACGCAACTGCTTTGTCCAACAGGCGAACGTCCAGCACCAACGTCGTATTTTTCAAACGGTGATGGCAAGATCACGTTGACACGCGAAGAGCTCGTCGAGTTACTGAGCCAGGCGGTGATGTCCAAGGATTAATGTCCGATATGCTTTAGCTTGTCGTGACGTTCTCTCGGTATCTTCTCGTGACTAATGCATCTTCTCATTCAAGTCACGACAAGCTTAAAGCATATCGGACATTGAGCAGTTTGACTGACTTATCGGGAGCCGCTAGAGTCTGGTTCCTCGATTCACGATTTACGATTCACGAAGACAACAGGAGTATCTGAATGCAAGAAGCACTCGGAATGGTTGAAACAAAAGGATTGGTCGCGATGATTGAAGCGGCTGACGCGATGGTCAAGGCTGCAAACGTAACTCTCGTAGGCTACGAGAAGATTGGCGCGGGCTTTGTTACTGCAATTGTACGCGGCGACGTCGCTGCCGTGAAGGCTGCGACTGACGCTGGTGCAGCAGCTGCCCGTCGCGTTGGTGAGCTGGTTAGCGTGCACGTCATTCCTCGCCCGCATGGCAGTGTCGATGAGACTCTCCCGATCGGTTTGGATAGCTGATTACTCATGATCATCGCTCGTATCCTCGGAACCGTTGTCGCGACTCAGAAAGATGAACGGCTCAGTGGAAAGAAACTTCTGATCGTTCGTCCGATAAACGTCGACGGAACGGACACGACTGGATATGTCGTTGCTGTTGACACTGTCGGAGCTGGTTTTCATGAACGCGTCCTCGTGGTTGCGGGCTCCAGCGCGCGTCTCGCCCAAGGAATGAAGGATGCTCCAGTGGATGCGGCTATTGTAGGGGTGATCGATTCAGTTGAAGTAAATGGGGATTAAGATGTCGAAGGTGTAAGGTCCAAAGTCCCACGTCAAAGGGAGATTGGCCACCGGACTATGCAACTAGCTCGTGTCATCGGAACTGTTGTCGCTACTGTGAAGAACGAATCGCTTCACGGGCGGAAGTTGTTGGTCGTGCAAACGGTCGATCGTCACTTGAAAGAAACCGGGAAACCGATGGTCGCGGTTGATTCAGTTGGCGCAGGAGTAGGCGAGTTGGTCTTTTGGTGTCGAGGTAAGGAAGCGAGCTTTCCGTTCAAACGCGACGACACACCGACTGACTGCACCATCATCGGCATCGTCGATTCTGAAAGTCATGTGACGAACGGCAAGTAGCATAGACTTCAGTCTGTGCCGTCTCTTGCATTTGAAAGTTTAGATTCGACCGAGATACAGACTGATCAATGTCACCTTTGGATTTTGATAGTTAGGGTTAAACGGAGACACAGACTGAAGTCTGTGCTACTCGCTATGATTCTTGCTCGAGTGGTTGGAAATATTGTGGCGACGCAGAAGAACATTCGCTATGAGAATGCGCGTGTGATGCTTTGCCAACAGATCACTCCCGAAGGTGAGGATACGAGTTACTCCTGCCTGGCTCTTGATTCTGTGGACTCGGGCGTCGGCGATACAGTTTTGATAGTTCAGGAAGGATGGAGTGCGTCGACGGCCTCTACCGGTAAAGCCGGCGCGGCAATTGATTCAGCCATCATCGGAGTAGTTGATCGAATCGATCTGTTGATGTCCGATACCCTGAATGTCCGATAAACTTTAGTTTGTCGTGACGTGAGCAAGTTAACGCAGAAAGACACGAGAAGATCCGAAGAGAAAGTCACCACAAGCTAAAGCATATCGGACATTAAGAGCGAACATTATGAGTTCTGATCAGGCACGACAGATAGCTGAAAGGATTGCGAAGCGAGTGGCAACGCCCGCAGTCGTGCCGCGTTCGGTAGGTTCTGGTGACATAAGTTCCGAACTCGCGGCAATGCGAGCCAGCCTTGGTGAACTTCAAAGCAGACTTATCCAGATTGAATCGAAGGTCAGTTCGGGCGGGGTTTATTCGGAAGGCGCCGTCGCTCCACGCATGCATTCGCCATGGCTGGGGGGCGTGAACGCGAATCATCCCAGCGAGGAAAGATTTGGCGTTGAAGAAGCGACCGTGTCTCAGATGGTTGACTACTTCCAAAGTGAGAAAACATGCACGATGGAACCGGGTGGGAAACCGTGTGATCACTGCTCGATGTGTAGTTCGAGAGGGTTTTAGGTTCGAGAGTCTCTTGAGGCGAATGGGCAGGCGAGGACGCCTGCGGTCCCAGCAGCAGAGTTTCGTTGTAGTTTCAGAAGTTACTAAATGGATGCAAAGGAAAAGAGGTCGCTGATCGACAGCGACCTCTTTTTGCTAAGGCCAAAGACCCAGGACCAAGAACTATTTGTTCTGGTTCTGCCTGAGTGATTCCGAGTCCAGCTTCGGAACTTCCTTCGCAGCTTCATCCGCTTTGAAGTAAGGCTCTTCTCGGAAGCCAAACATCTTTGCGGAAATCACTGTCGGGAAGGACGCGCGCGTTGTGTTGTAGTCTTGCGTTGCGTCGTTGTAGTCCTTGCGCGATGTCGCGATTCGGTTCTCAGTCCCAGCGACCTCATCCTGAAGCTTCAGGAAATTCGCGTTCGATTTCAAGTCCGGATAGGCCTCCTGCAGTACAAGTAGTCGTCCAATCGTCCCGCCAAAACTATTCGCAGCATCGATCACCGCCTGTTTTTGTTCGGGCGACTTATCGCCGGCTTCACCCTGTGGGGCCTGGTTCGTTGCGTTCAGTAACCTGGAACGCGCCTCCGCGATTTTGCCGAATACTTCCTGTTCCTGCACGCCAGCCATCTTGGCTGATTCGGCCAGGTTGGTTAAGAGATCGCCGCGGCGTTGCAGCTGGGTCTCTACATTCGCCCATTTCGCTTTCACGTTCTCACGTTTGGTAGTCAGTGTGTTATAGCCACATCCGCTGGCCGAAATACTGATCACGGCCAATGCAAAAAGTATCAATAATCGTCGCGTCTTCATTTCAATCTCCCGTTTGTTGTAACAGCCCAGCACCAGAGGGCTAATTACGAACTCATACTGAGTTCGTCAACTGCTTCTACCACTATTTCAATTTGAAGCATGTAAGCTCCAAACAGTTCGTTCGCTTCTGTTTCGGACTGCGGCAAGTTTTCGCCTGCCCGAAAATCAAAAATTCTTTCGAAGGGGGTCGGATCGAGATTCAAAAGTTTGACAGTCGCGCGCACACAATCTGGCTTACTGACTGGCGCTTCTTTTCCGTGTAGCAAAAGCACTGCCCGAAACAGCGCGGCAAAACTTGCCAGGCTGTCGCTCATCAAGTCGCAGAGTTTTTCTACTGAAACTGATGCAGGAATGTACAGGCGACGCAACTGGATCAGTTTGCTCCGCAACTCGTACTCGGCTTGATGACGTAGGTTGAGGTCCGACAGGTGCACAAACTCGAACGGATCTTTTCCGTAGAGAACGACGCGCGCCTTGGCCATCTGATGAAACTCGATCGGAAATACATCAGCCGCGTCGGATAGTTCTTCGACAGTGAAGTAGACAGGCAGCGGATGGCCCAATCGTTGCCACTCGCGCATTGGCGCCTGGGCTGAACGCAGATCATTCGGTGTGATCTGATTCAATGCGATGAGCAGGTTGTAGTCGGAACGAAGTTCTATCTGATCACCGGCAGCGGCGGAACCGTAGAGAACGACTGAGGCGAGGTTCGCTCCGTGAGTTGCACGAAGATCTTCGATCAGTCCGTTGAGCGCTTCTTGAATTACTGTCTTTACCATGGATCTATTATGTTCGATATGCTTTAGCTTGTCGTGAGTTGATTTAGTGCCGTCTCCGCTGTAATCCGAGTCACGACAAGCTGAAGCATATCGGACATTTTCTTTACCAGCTTCCTCCTGCTCCGCCGCCGCCGAAACTGCCGCCGCCACCAAAACCTCCGCCGAAACCACCTCCGCCGCCGCCAAAACCGCCACCACCGAAACCGCCGCCGCCCCAGCCACTTCCGCCACCCCAGTTTCTTCCGCTACCGCCGAGATTGTTAAATAAAGATCCCCAGAGCAGTGCTTGCAAACAGCCACCGCCACCGCCACCGCCGCCACGTCTGCCGCGTTTCGCAGCGGAGATAAAAAGGACCAGGCCAATTAAGAAGATAATCATGCAACAGGCGGTTGAGCTGAGAGAAGGCTTCTGCTTTTCTTCAACGCGATAGGCCTTTCGTTGGTCTATTCCCTCAACATTGAAACCTCGTTTCTCAGCCAACGTCGCGGCGTACGCTTCTATCGTGTCGAAAATTCCTTTGCTGTATTGCCCACGCTTGAAAGCCGGAACAAGTTTCTCGCGTTGGATTTGTCCCGCCAGACCATCGGGTAGATCCCCTTCAAGGTGATCGCCAACTTGCGTGAAGTATTTCCGATCCTGAATTGCGACTACCAGGAGAAAGCCATTTCCCTTACTCGTTCC
>QHXL01000336.1:12554-14936 GCA_003222935.1 Acidobacteriota bacterium | reverse complement strand
GTTCCTGGGCCAATATTCCATTCGCGTGCGACAGCCAGTGAATAGTCAAAGATGTCCAAATCGCCGATCGTGTCGACCGTAAGTACCGCAAACTCAATGTCGCCTCGTTCTTTAAGGTTTAGATAGATCGCTCCCAAACGCTGCTCAGTCGCGTCATCAATTACCGCGGCATTGTCGACGATTGGTGTGAACGGAACAGGGAGCGGAGGGACCGTTTTTTGAGCGCTGACGGTAGATGCGAACAGCGCAACGAAAAGAACGATCGCCAATAAAAGAGCGGACCGGGTCTTCAAATATGATTTTTCGTTATCCAACGATATCAAAGTTAGCCATTGCCTTACCCTTCAATAAGCTTGTGTAGCAGATAGAAGAGTGCAACTCCTACAAAAACGACAATTGAGACGATAGGGTTTCGTTCTTCTTTATGATTGACCTCGGGGATGAGATCGCTCGCAGCGACGTAGAGGGTGACGCCGGCAGAAAAGGGGAGTGCATAACCAATGGCATTGTTCATTCTCGCGTCGAGAAGTGCGACTCCGATGACTCCCGCAATAGTGGCTGCCCCGATTGCAGCGGTCGCAATCAATGCAGTCTTGGTCGAACGACCAGAAGCAAGCATTATCGATGCCACTGTGAAACCCTCTGGCATTTTGTGAAGCAAGATCGCTACGAAAACCAGTATTCCGACCTTGAAGTTGACCAGGAATGCGGACGCGATTGATACGCCGTCGAAGAACGTGTGAATCCATAAACCGCCGACCGCTGTGTATGCGGCAGAGGGTTTCATGAACGATTCGGGATGGGTTTCGGCGCCGAAGTGAAAGTGTGGGGCGAGGGTGTGCTCGAAGAACTGAATCGAGAGATAACCCGCGAGTAAGAGGGTCATCGCGCCCACGACCGCTCGTCCCGCCGATTGCCCGGTAGAGTTTTGGCTCCAAATGCTGATTGTTTCGGGGAGTATCTCCAGGAAAATTGCCGCCAGCATGAAACCGGCGCCGAGTGCGACCAGGTATTTAAGGATGCGTTCGCCGCGTCGGAGTGCGCCGGCTTTTACCAGGACGAGTCCCCCGAAAACGTTTGCGCCAGCGGCGAGCAATCCGAAAAGGAGTAATCCCCAGAGTTTGAATTCTCCGAACAGGATCTCCATTCAGCTGCCACTCACTCCAATGATTAAGGTCATATTGTGGCGGGGAATATACAACAATGCTCGTTCGGTGGACTAATTTCAATTGTGGAATTGAGCCGCAGATAAACGCAGATAGAACGCAGATCAGCAGAAGAAAGAGTAGCAGCTAACCCCGAATATTCTGATCTGCGTTCTATCTGCGTTTATCTGCGGCAGGATCTCTGTCAGGCCGTACAACAGGCGAACGCGAACCTTGGAAGATCCTTAAACACCTTCCAAAACAGTTAACAAAACCACAACATGCCTATTGACACACATTCACTCGCAGCGTAGTATCCGGCTCGGGTGGTCAAAAGTGGTCGGAAGTGGGTCCAATCTCGTAGCAACCCGATCATCGTTACTCTTTTCCTTTAGGCCACCCACCAATATCGCTCCATTAATGCCATGCTGCGAGGAAACTACACGGCACGTATCGATGTCAAAGGCCGCCTAAAGCTGCCGACGTCGTTCCGTCGCTTGATCGAAGAGAAGTTCGGCAGTGAGTTTTATATCACGAGTTTGACAGGCGATTACGTTCGAATTTACCCGTTGCCGGAGTGGGAATCGATAGAGCAAAGGCTCTCGTTGTTGAATTCGATGGATCCGGCCAGACGAAAGTTCCTTGATAGAGCGAACTACTACGGTCAACAGGCGACGATGGATGGCCAGGGTCGAGTGCTGATTCACCCTCTGCTCAGAAAAAGCGCTGAAGTTATCGGCGACGTGGCGGTGATGGGCTATCTGAACTACCTGGAAGTTTGGGAACTCGACAAATTTAAGGCGCGAATGATTGCCGATCCTTACACGGAAGAGGACGAGGCGACGATGGCAAGGTTAGGGATTTGAAACGCAGAGCTTAGTGCTTTGATCTTTGTACTTTGTTTCTTATCGCAAGGTTCAAATGAAGTGAGTAGTTCAATTCAAAGTACAAAGTTCGAAGTACAAAGCTCAAAAGCTTTTGAAAGTTCTTTGAACGAGATCACGGGGCGGTGGTGATGGCTGCGCCTTTGGGGGGCAAGGGCGCGCCCCATCGCCCCGTGTTGCTAAACGAGACTTTGAAATTCCTCGTTCCTGAACGAGGAGGTCTCTTCGTCGACTGTACAGTCGGCCTGGGCGGACACAGCGAGGCGATATTAGAAGCGTCAGACAATACGCGCGTCTTTGGTATCGACCGAGATCCTGCCGCTCTTGAATATGCGCGACAGCGACTGTCGTCG
>QHXL01000336.1:11930-12538 GCA_003222935.1 Acidobacteriota bacterium | reverse complement strand
ACGCCAACTTTAATGAAGTTGCGTCGTTACTGCGCGAGGCTGATGAA
Organism: Acidobacteriota bacterium; assembly: GCA_003222935.1. GTDB lineage: Bacteria > Acidobacteriota > Blastocatellia > Pyrinomonadales > Pyrinomonadaceae > PSRF01. Next base: position 12,491 of record QHXL01000336.1, on the reverse strand, counting down.
AGTGGACCGGCAGGAATACTCGCGGACCTGGGAGTTTCGTCACTTCAGTTCGACTCCGCTGAGCGTGGGTTTAGTTTCCGCTTCGATGCTCCGCTCGATATGCGGATGAATCCTACGACCGGTGAGACGGCCGCAGATCTTTTAGCCACTCTCCCTGAAGTCGAACTGGCACGCATCATCTTTGAATTTGGTGAAGAGAGACATTCGCGACGCATTGCCAGGCGAATCGTCGAACAGCGCGAACAAGGTCAGCCGATCACGACCACGAAAGAACTTGCCGACCTGGTCCTTCGGGCGATTGGCGGAGGTAAGTGGAAGCAAATTCATCCAGCGACACGCACCTTTCAAGCTTTGCGTATCGCAGTTAACAAAGAGCTTGACGAGTTAGCCCAGTTTGTTGAAACGAGCATTGATCTTTTAGAACCCGACGGCCGCTTTGTCGTCATCAGTTTTCACTCGCTTGAGGATCGAATAATCAAGCGCGAGTTCAGACGACTCTCAGGCCAATGCCAATGTCCGCCGCGGCTGCCGCTATGTGGCTGCGGTGCACGCAAGGCTGTT
>QHXL01000336.1:9120-11838 GCA_003222935.1 Acidobacteriota bacterium | reverse complement strand
TTACCCCCAAAGCTGTCGACAATTGACACGGTTCCGAGCAGGAGGAAAGTGACACCGATGAATCGATTCCCTGGACAACAGCGCAACGCGAAGGTCCGACGTACCCGCGACGTTACCGCCTTGTCTCGCCTGGCGCTGCTCCTGTTTTGTGGGGTTTTGTTAGCAGGCGGTTTTTTGTTCGCCGCCAAACAGCACTTTGCAGCCGTTCAACTGGGATACAAGAGTGAAAGTTTACGAACTGAGCGCAAGCGACTGACCGAAGAAAATCAACGACTGGCATTAGAGAAAGAAAAAATTTCGGCGCCCGCAAAACTGGATCCAGCTGCCCGCAAATTAGGTTTGCAGCCGGCAACCGCCGGACAGATTGCAATTCCTGAGTCGTCGCAGCAAAAACAGGAAGTGGCTGAGGTAGAGAATAAAACCACGGAGCAAAAGGCGACGCGGTAGATCGAGGCCTGAAGTAGGGCTTATCAAGTCTTTAAAACCTGTCGGCGTCTTCACCACGCCTCAGGTAAGAAGGGAAACAACTCGGTGATGTTGGCACGCCTCGTCGCTCAATCAAAATCCAGACCTGACGTCTCGTTCGGCCGCGCGCTTCTTGTCGCGGCTTTTATTTGCTTTTGGATGATGGCCGTCTCTGCAAGATTGGTTTACTTGCAGGTGTCGCAGCACGAAGGGCTTTCGAATCGAGCACGTCAGCAACAACAGAACGCAATCGAGACAAGTGGACAGCGCGGCAATTTGCTCGACAGGCACGAGCGTGAATTGGCCCGGAGCGTGCAGACAGTCTCTCTGTTTGTCGATCCCGGCGAACTAAAACCTGACGAATTGTTTTGCACGTCCAATCGACTCGCTGAGTCGTTAGGTTTGGACGAAGCCGATTTAGCGAAACAACTCCACGCGGCGCAAACTGAGAATCGTCGGTTCATCTGGATCGCGCGTCGTTTAGACGCTGAGAAAGCACAACCGATCCTCGACTTGAAACTACCGGGTGTGCAATCGGTTCAGGAACCCAAACGGTATTACCCCAATGGGTCACTTGCGTCTCACATACTTGGATTCGTCGGCATTGATGGCAAAGGCCAGGGCGGAGTCGAGCTGTCGCAGAACGCAAAGATCAGCGGTGAGCCGGGTCGATTGTTTTTGGAAAAAGATGCCGCTCGCACGGCCTACGAGAGTTTTGAGGTTGCGTCGAAACCAGGTCAGACAGTTGTTCTGACGATCGATCAGGCGATCCAATACCAGGTCGAACGCGCGCTCCAGTCCGCGGTCGAGAGAACACGAGCCAAGTCAGGTTCAGTAATCGTTCTCGATCCGCGAAGTGGTGAGATTCTCGCACTCGCTAATGCGCCTTCGTTCGATCCTAACAACGTCTCAGCTTCACCCGCTCAGAACAGGGCCAACGGGGCACTGGAGAATGTTTATGAGCCAGGCTCGACATTCAAGATTGTCGCGTTCTCCGCGGCCATCGACAACAAACTAGCGAAGCCTGACGACAAGATCGATTGCCAGATGGGAGCAATCACGGTCGCCGGACGTGTGGTCCACGATCATCATCCCTTCGGAACATTGACGTTGACTGAAGCGCTAGCCAAGTCGAGCAATGTCGCAGCGATCAAGTTAGGACTACGTGTCGGGAATGAGTCGATGTACGACTACATGAACCGGTTTGGTTTCGGCAACAAGACAGGCGTTGAGTTAGAAGGTGAAACGGGCGGCATTCTCCGAAAAGTGAGTCGTTGGCAACCATCGTCGATTGGATCGCTGGCCATGGGCCAGGAGATAGGTGTTACTCCGGTCCAAATGGCGGCTGCGTTCGGCACACTGGCAAATGATGGCGTTAGGATCGCGCCACATCTCGTGCGGCAAATTCGAAATGCCTCGGGCGAAGTGGTTTTCGAGGCGCAACCGGAACAACACCGGGTTGTGAGCGCTGAGACGGCAATCGCGCTGCGTAGCATGTTGGAAAGCGTGACGGTGAGTGGCACTGCGAAGAAAGCTCAGCTTGATGGTTACTCGGCCGCGGGTAAGACCGGCACCGCGCAGAAGATTGATCCAAAGACTAAAGCTTATTCAAAGACCAAGTTTGTCGGATCGTTTGTTGGGTTTGCGCCGGTAAGTAATCCGCAGGTTGTAATCATTGTCGTGATTGATGAACCCGCTGGCGCGTATCACGGTGGCGATGTAGCTGCTCCGGTGTTTCGTGAAATCGCGGAACAGATTCTACCCGGAATGGGTGTGATACCCGATGTCGAGACCAAGTCAGCGCCCCAACTGATCGCACAGGCAATCGTGAATCCGGAGGCCGCGACAAAGGCTCGTGAAGAGCAGGCGCGCACTGAACAGGCGCGGCAATCCACCCTACCCACCGTGGATAGCAACGGGGAACGCGGCGGGGAAATTGTCTACGCTACATCAGTGAATCGGGCGATGTTAATGCCGGATTTGCGCGGACGAAGTGTTCGCGATGTTGCGCGAACTTGTGCACAACTCGGATTGCAGATCGAAGCTCGAGGTGAAGGTCGTGTACTTCGGCAGAAACCTGCCGCCGGAAGCGAGGTTAACAGCGGTCAGGTTGTTTATGTCGATTTTGCCCGATCGCAATGATCTCAACACTCGCTGAACTATTGGAGTGAACAATTAGATGACTCCCGACATTCGCATGGATGAAGAGACCCGGGAAAATGACGTAAGATACGGAATCGACGACTGCAGAAA
>QHXL01000336.1:6438-9014 GCA_003222935.1 Acidobacteriota bacterium | reverse complement strand
TCTGGCAACTGTCTCCATGAGCCAGGGCTCGCTGTCCAAATTAGTGGAATGTTTGTTGGGCCCAGCGGAGTCGTCAAGGTTCGAAGCATCCAGGCTGGAAGATAAGGGAGAGGCGCTAATAACGTGAAGGTTGGCGAGGCTGCGGGTTTAATGAGCGCGGATGCGTCGAGCATAAGCGCTGAGATATTTGACAAACAGATTACTGACTATTCAATTGACTCGCGTTCGGTCGGCGCGGGCGAACTCTTTTTTGCACTGTCGCAAAAAGACTACGCCCGCGCCGGTTTCAATGGCGAGTTTGCTGACGGTCACAGGTTCATCGAAGGTGCATTTTCGAGCGGAGCAGTGGCGGCCGTAGCTCGACTCGATCGCGTGCAAGGTGATTCGCAACTCGAGGCCATGAAAGATCGTTTGCTTTTGGTCGAGGATGCCATCGCGGCGTTACAACTGTTGGCCCATCGAGTTTATGAGGAGTGGGGTGGAAAAGTAGTCGCTATCACCGGGAGTGCCGGAAAGACTACCGCAAAGGAGCTGACTGCTCATGTTTTGAAATCGGTTGGCCATCGCGTGTTGAAGAGTGAGCGCAATTACAACAACGGACTCGGTCTTCCGTTATCGGTGTTGAAGATGGTGAGCGGAGGTAACGCTCCTGCTGATTTCGATCTTGCTGTTCTCGAGATGGGAATGTCGTCGCCGACACATGAGATTCAACGACTCGTAAAAATTACGCCGCCTGATGTCGGCGTTGAGTTGATGGTCGCTCCGGTTCACCTCGAGTACCTCGGCACGATTGAGAATATTGCCGCCGCTAAGGCGGAGTTGATTGAAGGACTGAAGGCGGATGGCACTGCGATCTTGAACGCCGACGACGAACTCGTGATGAAGATGCGCGACAAGCACGCAGGCAGGATTCTGACGTTTGGCATAGACAACCAGGCAGATGTGATGGCTACCGACATCAACACTTCGTCGCTGGGAAAGATCACCTTTCGGTTGCGAACACCGTCCGGCGAAGTCGGTGCGGTGTTGCCCATGAGTGGTCGACACAATCTTAGCAATGCGTTGGCTGCGGCGACTGTTGGAACGGCTTTTGACATGAGTGCCGGCGAGATAGCCGCGGCTTTGAAAAATGCGATACCACCGAAGATGCGCGGGGAAGTGTTTGACTTTGCCGCCGGTTTCACAGTGATCGACGATTCGTATAACTCGAATCCGAAGTCGTTGCTACACATGGTTCGAACCATGGTTGAAGCTCGCGGTGACCGTAAGCGTTTGTTTGTGATTGCAGGTGAGATGCTCGAGCTTGGACCAGACGAAGTTGCCCTTCATCGACAGGCCGGCGTCGAGATTGCTAAAGCGGGAATCGACGCGGTCTGGGGAGTGCGAGGACTTGGTAAAGAGATCGTGTCCGGCGCAAATTCGGCAGGGTTAATGAACACCCGCTTCTTCGAATCAGCAACGGATGTGGCGGTTGAAATTATCAGCGAAGTACGCGAAGGAGATCTGGTTTTGATAAAGGGTTCACGCGGAGTGGCAACGGACAAAGTGGTGAGCGCTTTAAAAGCGGAATTTGCACTGACTGGAGAGGATACCAACGGCTAGGTTTCAATTGGCAATCGGCAATCTGAAATCTGCAATCTTCCGATGATCTATTACATCTTTTACGAGCTGATCTACAACCACTTTAAAGAGAAGGATTGGTTTGTCGTAAAAGCTCTGAACGTTTTTCAGTACGTCACTTTTCGCACGGCGTACGCCACCGTGACCGCGTTGCTGATCTCACTTTTTTTTGGTGGCAAGCTAATCGAGGCTTTGAAGAAGTGGAACATCGGTCAACAGATTCGCGAAGAAGGTCCGCAGGGACACATGGTGAAGCGGGGCACGCCAACCATGGGCGGAGTCTTGATCGTCGGTTCCGTCTTAATTTCGACGCTCTTGTGGGCCAGGTTGTCGAGCATCTATTACTGGACAGCAATGGTTGCCACTTTGCTTTTTGCGGCCATCGGGTTCGCAGACGATTACGCAAAGATGGCGAAGAAGCAGAGTCTGGGATTAACGGGCCGACAGAAGTTGGCCGCACAGTTTCTGATCGCGGGCGGGGTTTGGGCAGTTCTTTTCATTTCGACAAAGTATTGGGCTAGCGATTACTCCTGGAACGTACTCTTCCCTTTTCTTAAATTCACCGCTGAAGCAACGGGCAGGACATTTATTGGTCCGTACCTGTATCTGGTTTTAATCATCATCGTCCTTCTCGGTTCTTCGAATGCTGTGAACCTTACGGATGGTCTTGATGGCCTGGCGATCAGCGTTACTTTCATAGCGATGACTGCGCTCACGGGATTTACGTATTTGAGCAGCGACGCACGATGGGCCAGGTACCTGGAGTTAACTCATCGCCCTGAAGCAGCAGAGTTGACGGTTTTTTGCGGCGCGATGGCGGGAGCGAGTTTGGGCTTCCTCTGGTACAACGCGCCACCGGCGGAAGTGTTTATGGGCGACGTGGGCAGCCTTGCTATCGGTGGGGCAATGGGAACGGTTGCGGTGCTCACGAAACAGGAATTCATGTTGTTGATGGT
>QHXL01000336.1:0-6425 GCA_003222935.1 Acidobacteriota bacterium | reverse complement strand
CCTCAGTGATGCTTCAAGTTGGCGTCTTTAAGATGACCAAGCGCACGACGGGGACCGGGCGCCGTCTATTTAAGATGACCCCGCTGCACCATCACTTCGAAATGCAGGACTGGAAGGAATCGAAGATCGTCTTTCGCTTTCTGATCCTTGCGATCTTATTTGCACTGTTGAGTCTGTCGACGTTGAAACTCCGATAGTGGAGTGGTCATGGGGTCAGTACCGTAACGCGGTAGCGTCGGGTCAACGCTGCCAACAAGATCTCCGATGACTGAATTGACCCGACGCTACCGCGTTACGGTACTGACTTTCTGAGCGCAAGGGTTCGATTCAGTTGGAAGTTGCGGGGAAAAAAGTCCTGATAGTTGGGGCAGCGAGAAGTGGAATCGCAGCAGCCCGGTTCTTGATATCGCGTGGTGCCACGGTAGCGCTCAACGATGCAAAGCCGCTTGAAAAGTGGTCTGAAGCGGCGCTCGAATTGAAAGAGTTAGGCGTTGGTCTACTACCAGGTGAACCGCCGATGTGGTTGCTGGACCAACTCGAATTGGTCATCGTCAGTCCGGGTGTTCCCGCAACGATCATCCCGATTCGTTATGCCGAGCGCGCGGGAGCGGAAGTTATTGGCGAAGTCGAACTCGCCTATCGCTATTTGAAAGGACGAATCGTTGCGATCACCGGCAGCAACGGCAAGACGACAACGACGTCGTTGATTGGAGAACTTCTGCGTGATGCAGGATTAAACGTGCAAGTCGGCGGCAACATCGGGAACGCACTTGTCTCAATGGTCGAAAGCTCACGCGATGATGGTTGGACGGTGGTAGAGCTTTCGAGTTTTCAGTTGGAGACCATCAAGCAGTTTCACGCGCAAATTGCCGTGGTACTGAATGTGACTCCGAACCACATGGATCGATATGAATCGTTCAACGACTATGCAGCAGCAAAGCATCGGATCTTCATGAATCAAGCCGCCAACGACTTTGCGGTCCTTAACGCCGATGATCAGGTGGTGTCGTCATGGACCAGCGCACTCCGCGCCAGGGTGACCGAGTTTAGTGTTCGGAAAGAACTGACCGAAGGCGTGTTTTTGCGTGGCGATGAATTAGTAGTTCGCAGCATGGAAGGTGAACAGGTTGTTCTCCGAGCAAGTGAGATGAAGTTGCGCGGTCTTCATAACGTCGAGAATGTCGCGGCCGGTATCGCCGCCGGGCTCGCGGCCGGGGCAACTCTTGAGTCGATGCGCGAGACGGTAAAGCGTTTCAATCCAGTCGAACATCGCCTCGAATTTGTAACTGAGATAAACGGAGTGAAGTTCTACAACGATTCGAAAGCGACAAGCGTCGACGCGACTTTAAAAGCGCTCGAGGCTTTTGCCGGTGAACCAGGCAGGGTCGTTTTGATCATTGGCGGTCGCGGAAAAAAAGCCCCATACGCGCCCCTTGCTGACCTGGTGAAGGCGAAAGTTCGCAAGCTGGTGTTGATTGGTGAAGACGCGGACACGGTAGCGAATGAGCTTGGAGACTACGCACCTATGGAGCGCGGTTCAGATATGCGCGACGCGGTGAAACGGTCATTTGAAATTGCCGAACCAGGCGACGTGGTTCTACTCGCGCCGGCATGCGCGAGTTTCGACATGTTCGAAACTTTCGAACACCGGGGAAGAGTATTTAAAGAGGAAGTGTTGGCTTTAAGGGAAAATTGAAGATTGTTGATTTCCAGATTGTAGATTGAATGCTCCGCGAGTCTTCAAATCTGAAATCTTAAATCTGCAGTCTGAAATACAAACGGGATGGCTAGAAAATTAGCACCAGATAAGTGGTTATTCGCAGCGACCATCGGGCTCGCGCTCTTTGGCGTGGTGATGGTTTATAGCGCTTCGGCCCTGATGGCGGAGAAAGATAACGGCAGCCAGTATTACTACGTTCTGAAGCAAGGCGTCTGGGTCGCCATTGGCTTTGTCGTGCTGCTGCTGACCATGCAGTTCAACTATCAACAACTCAAAAGCAGGCGAGTTGTTTACGGACTTTTGCTGGTAACGACGATTGCGCTGATTTCCGTTTTTGCTTTCAGCAGCAGCAACGGTGCACACCGCTGGATCAAGCTGCGAGTGTTTTCAGTTCAACCAAGTGAACTTTCGAAACTGGCGCTGACGATCTTCCTCGCCTATTTCCTCGAGAAGCGCGCTGGTGAAGAGGGGGATTTCTGGCGGACGTTTGTTCCCTGTGGAATTGTCACTTGCTGGCTGGCGGGTTTAATCATTCTGGAGCCGGACCTCGGCACGGCCCTGATGCTCATGCTGATCTTTTCAGTCGTAATCTATACGGCAGGAGCACGCGTCCTTCACCTTGCAATGGCTGCCGCCCCTGCCTTGCTTGGGTTGGCCGGCCTTTTGATCTTCGTACCGTGGCGATTGAAGCGATTGATTACGTTCTTGGATCCGTGGGCCGATCCACAAGGCGGTGGCTTCCAGGTTGTGCAATCGCTAATCGCTGTGGGTTCAGGTGGTCCAAACGGACTCGGATTTGCACAGGGCAAGCAGAAAATGTTGTTTCTGCCATTCGCGCATTCTGATTTTATCTTTGCAGTTGTCGGAGAAGAACTCGGCCTTGTCGGATCGCTAGCCGTAGTTGCTGTTTTTGCACTCTTCCTCTGGCGAGGAATTCGCACTGCGCTGTTGGCGCCGGATCGCTTCGGGATGCTGCTCAGCCTGGGAATCGTGACTAGTATCGTGGCCCAGGCACTGTTCAATATCAGCGTGGTGTTGTCGCTGGTACCAACGAAGGGTATCCCGCTGCCGTTTATTTCTTACGGCGGATCATCGCTCGTGCCGACTCTTGCAGCCGTCGGAATTCTCTTGAACGTTTCTCAGCATGCGAGTGGATCGCTGGACAGTGGTTTGTTGGAATCGGTCAGGAACAAAGCGAGAGAACGACGACGTGTGCAGTTGTCCACGGGCGGAACCCCGACTCCGACCAGGTTTTGACCGAGCGAGTAGCACAGACTTCAGTCTGTGTACTGTGATTAGAAGTAGCTGAACAGATGCGCGTACTGATCGCCGCCGGAGGAACCGGAGGACACATTTATCCCGGAATCGCCGTCGCGCAGGAAATCATGCGACGCGATGGGAATTCGAAGGTGTTGTTTGTTGGAACGCCACGCGGGTTGGAAGGACGGCTGGTGCCGCAGGCAGGTTTCGAGTTATCGCTCATTGATAGTGCTGGATTGAAGAACGTGGGTGCCATGGCCCAGGCACGCAGTCTGGCGATGTTGCCGCAAAGCTTTTTGAAAGCCTGGTCCGTTATCAGGAAATTTAAGCCCGATGTGGTGGTTGGAGCTGGCGGCTATGTTTCCGGACCGGTTGTTTTGACAGCCGCAATTGCTCGACGTCCAACTCTTGTGATGGAGTCGAACGCATTACCCGGTTGGACCAATCGAGTGCTGGCACGCTATGTCGATCGTGCGGCGGTCTCGTTTGAACAGGCGTTGCCATTCTTCAGAGGAAAGGCAGTGGTAACCGGAAACCCTGTGCGTCGAGAGTTTTTTGAAATCCCGCCGAAGCAGCGCGATGCGCAAAAGTTTTCGCTGCTGATCTTTGGAGGGTCGCAAGGCGCGCGGGCAATCAACGACGCGATGGTCGCTGCTTTACCACTGTTGGAACAGTCGAGGTTGCGAATCAAGCACCAAACCGGGGCGACAGATTTTGAACGAATTCGCACTGCTTATGAGCAAGCTGGTTGGGCCAATGATTCAGAAGTGAGCAGCTACATTGACAACATGGTCGCCGACTTCGCCAATGCTGACGTGGTTATTTGTCGCGCTGGTGCAACGACGACAGCAGAATTGATTGCCGCAGGAAAGGCGTCGGTGATGATTCCGTTTCCGCTTGCTGCAGACGATCACCAACGTAGAAACGCCGAAGCGTTGGAAACATCGGGTGCAGCAAGGATGGTTCTTCAAAAGGATTTAACTGGTGAGCGCTTGGCAAAAGAGATTATTGAATTGTCCGAGCGACCGGAGTTGGTAAACGAGATGGAAGCAGCAATCAGGAAATTGCAAAGAGGTGATGCTGCCTCGGCGGCAGTCGACATTATTGAGGAGTTGAGCAGGTAATGTCCGATACGAATGTCCGATAAACTTCAGTTTGTCGTGCCTTCGTTAAAGGTTCCTTTAATTTGAAGAGTTACTTTAGCTCAGGCACGACAAACTGAAGTTTATCGGACATTCGGACAACAAAATGGGGAGTGCCGAGTTTTAGAAATGGCGCCGACGTTGCCCGGAGGCGTTAAGTAACAGAAAGCAGCAATTCGCATGTTTCGAAGAATTCAACACGTTCACTTTGTAGGCATTGGCGGTATCGGTATGTCCGGAATTGCGGAGGTGCTGGTCAATCTTGGTTTCCGCGTTTCGGGTTCCGATCTCAAAGCTTCAAATGTCACCGATCGTCTGCAAGCGATGGGTATTGAAATCTTCGAGGGACATGCCGCGGAAAATGTCGGACAGCCGCATGTAGTCGTCAGATCGACTGCGGTTCGTGACGACAATCCCGAGGTAACCGAGGCTAATCGACGTTCGATCCCGGTCATTCCCCGTGCAGAGATGTTGGCCGAGTTGATGCGGTTGAAACCACACACCGTCGCGGTTGCTGGTTCGCACGGCAAGACAACTACGACCTCGATGGTTGCCACAGTCCTAGGTCATGCCGGTCTCGATCCGACGATGGTAGTTGGAGGTGTAGTGGGAGCTTTTGGATCAAATGCGCACCTGGGGACCAGCGATCTGATGGTAGTAGAAGCCGACGAAAGCGATCGTTCATTCCTGATGTTGACCCCGACGATTGCGGTCGTGACGAACATCGATCGTGAACACATGGACTACTACCACGACATGGACGACGTTCGAACATGCTTTGCGAACTTCGTTAACAAGGTGCCCTTCTACGGTTCGTCTGTCTTATGTCTCGACGATCCGAATGTGCAAGCAATCATTCCGTTGCTTGAAAGACGACGCATGACCTACGGCTTGAGCGCGCAGGCAGACGTCTCGGCGCACGGCATCAAATACGACAGCAACTTTGGATCGACCTTTACGGTTTGGCGTGGGTCAGATGTCGCCGGCGAGGTCACGTTGCGAGTTCCCGGAATGCACAACGTCTACAACTCGTTGGCGGCAATTGCGGTCGGATTCGAGTTGGAAGTGTCGTTCAAAAAAATCGCGGAAGGTCTGAACAGCTTCACCGGAGCCGGTCGTAGATTCCAGGCGAAGGGTGAAGTCAACGGAGTGCTCGTGGTCGATGACTACGGTCATCATCCAACCGAAATACGCGCAACGCTCGCCGCCGCAAAACTTGGTTCCGGTGGTCGCCGCATTGTCGTTCTATTTCAACCTCATCGCTACACGCGCACGAACGATCTGATGCAGGAGTTTGCCCGGTCGTTTAATAACGCCGATGTGTTGTTCATTACCGATATCTACGCGGCCAGTGAAGATCCGATTGAAGGTGTTAGTTCCGAAGCGTTGACAAACGAAATTAAGCGCTTTGGCCACAAGGAAGTTAATTACATCGGCGGGCTCGAAAACGCGGTGGAGCAATTGCAGAGCTATGTGCAACCAGGCGACCTGGTCCTGACACTGGGCGCAGGCACTGTGAATCGAATAAGCGATCAACTTGTGCAGGCGATGAGCGAGCAAGCGTGAGAAGTAATGGAAGTGTTAGACGAACTAAAAATACGCGACGAAGCACTCGAAGAGATTGCCACGCGACTCGGAATCCGCGCTGAGCGAGGGAAACGTTTTGCCGAGCTGACGAGCTTGCGAGTAGGCGGAGCGATCGACTGGGTTATTTCGCCCGAGACGGAAGAACAAGCGGCCGCAATAGTCTACGAATTGGCGAAGGCTGGAATCGGATGGCGCGCACTCGGTTCAGGGAGCAACGTGTTGGCTGACGATGCAGAACATCACTACGTAGTGTTGAGCTTGAGTGAGATGAAGGGCCAGGTAACTTTTGACGGTGAATTGGTTTCGGTGAGTGCAGGATATTCGCTGCCCCGTCTTTGTATTGATGTCGGACGACAGGGACTCTCCGGTATCGAAGGTTTGGGGGGAATACCGGGAACGGTCGGAGGCGCACTTTGGATGAACGCCGGCGCCTATGGACATGAGATCGGCACCGTAACCGAAACAGTCAGGGTAGCGCGCGAAGGGAAAGTCGTTGGTGTAGCGGGCGACAGTATCGAGTGGAACTATCGTCACACTTCATTTAGCGAAGGCGAATTGTTACTCGGCGCAACGTTGCGTCTGACACCTGATGAACCTGAACGAATCAAAGCGCGAATGGACGATGCGAAAAGCAGACGACTTGCCACTCAACCGCACGGTTCACGCTCGGCAGGCTGTTTTTTCAAGAACCCTCCGGCGAGCACAATTGGCACCGG
>QHXL01000335.1:7385-10616 GCA_003222935.1 Acidobacteriota bacterium | reverse complement strand
ATGAATCGCTCGTACTTGTTACCGCTGTACCAACCAAAGAACGCTTCCATGATGTAGCCGTAGCCGACGATCAACCCGGTCGCGAGCATCACCTTTGCCATGTTGTGCATGTGGCGCATGGTGATGAAACCTTCTAGGCCGTAGAACTTGCGCAAAGGAATTGTCAGCAACAACACCATTGCGAACCCGGCGTAGATAGCTCCGGCGACGAAGTAAGGCGGAAAGATTGTGGCGTGCCAACCCGGAATGATGCCGACAGCGAAGTCGAAACTGACGATTGTATGAACTGAAAGTACGAGTGGTGTCGCGAGTCCCGCGAGCAGCAGGTAGGCAGTTTCGTAACGATGCCAGTGACGTGCAGATCCGCGCCAACCCATGGCGAGCAAACCGTAAAGCATCTGGAAGGGTTTACTCTTCGCGCGATCTCGTAGCGTAGCGAAGTCAGGGATTAGACCCACGAACCAGAACATCGCCGAAACTGTTGCGTACGTCGATACGGCAAACACGTCCCACATCAACGGGCTGCGAAACTGTGGCCAGATCCCCATCGTGTTTGGATATGGGAACAACCAGTACGCCAACCACGGACGGCCCAGGTGAAATATCGGATACATGCCCGCTTGCGCAACCGCAAATAGCGTCATCGCTTCGGCAAACCGGTTAATTGAGGTTCGCCACCTTTGTCGTAACAACAGGAGAATCGCGGAGATCAGCGTTCCCGCGTGACCGATTCCAATCCACCAGACAAAGTTGAGAATGTCGATGCCCCAGGCGATAGGAACGTTGACGCCCCATAAGCCGATACCGACAAACACCAGGTTGGTGATCGCCAGCAACATCAACTGAAAGAGTGCAAAAGAGATCGCAAAGCCGAAGAACCACGCCAACGAAGTGCGGCGCTTAAGAACAATCGAACTGATCTTGTCAGTAACTGATGCGAACGTCAGACCCGGATCAATTACCGGGTGCGTCGAGTGCATCGGCCCTTCCATGTACGGTTCTTTTGGTTCTTCGTCTGCCATTGCGCTAAACCAAAATTCAGCCGCAGATTAACGCGGATGAACGCAGTCAGAATGCTCTGAAAGCTACCTCTACTTAACTATCAAAATCACTTCCTGACCTGCGTTCACCAGCGTTAATCTGCGGCTGAAACTGGCTCAGGATCTAATCTCGGGGTTCGGGTTTCGCAAATGCGCGAGATAAGTCGTGCGGGGCTTAGTGTTCAACTCTTCCAACAAGGAATAGTTTCTTTCGTTAGCCTTTAGTTTCGACACACGACTATTCGGATCATTCACATCGCCAAACACAATTGCTTCCGTCGGGCAGACCGCCTGGCACGCCGTAACGATCTCGCCGTCATGCGCTCTGCGTCCCTCGATCTCCGACTGAATCTTGACCGCCTGAATTCGCTGCACGCAGTAGGTGCACTTCTCCATCACACCTCGACTTCGAACGGACACATCAGGATTGCGCATCAACTGATACTGCGGCGTGTCCCAATCGTTGTAGAGAAAGAAATTGAAACGTCGAACCTTGTAGGGGCAGTTGTTAGAACAATACTTTGTGCCCACACAACGGTTGTAGACCATGTCGTTCAAACCTTCAGCACTGTGGACCGTCGCATGAACGGGACAAACTGGTTCGCAAGGCGCGTTTTCACAGTGCATACATGGCACTGGCATGAAGTTCGTGCCTTCAGGTTTGTTTGGATCGAAGCCTTTGAAGTAAGTGTCGACGCGGATCCAGTGCATCTCACGACTGCGTGCTACCTGTTCCTTACCAACGATTGGAATATTGTTCTCAGCCTGGCAGGCGATCGTGCAGGCGTTACAACCGACGCAGTTGTTCAGGTCGATCGCCATTCCCCACGCGTAATTCGGCGCGTTGTCTGCCTGTTTGTCGTATGGATAGGGTTGGTAAAGAGTCGGCTCCTCGTGCTTTTCCTCGTGACGGTCGCCTTTGAGAAACTCCTCGAGCGTGTGGGAACGAACGATGTCACGCTCTTCCTTCGCAAAGTTTGGATCCTCCATGTTGAAATGGAGTTGAGTAGTCGCGAGCAGATGCTGCTCAGTGGTTTTTCTAACTTGCAGACTGCTGGTGAACCAGGGTTCATACGACGTGCGGATCGCATACGCGTCGTAACCCACCGGTTGATTGTCCAGACCAGTTGCGACGCGACCACCGAAGCTACGACCGTATCCAAGGAAGATCGTCATCACGTTGTCCGGCTGGCCCGGCATGATCCAGACCGGCACGCTAATCGAGTGACCTTGCTGGTCAGCCAGTTCGACTTTCGGAACATAATGTTCACGACCAATCGTGCTGCCGCCGTTGTCGCGAGTGCCAAGTAATTGGCCGGCAGAGTTTGGACTGACGATCGCAACGTTGTCCCAGGTGACTTTGGTTAAAGGCTTTGGTAATTCCTGCAACCAACCATTGTTTGCGAAACGGCCGTCGTAGATAGATGGATCGGTTCGAATAACAACTTCGAAGTTACCGGCCGTTGTTTGCGCCGGTGCAATCGGGGTTCCGGTGTCCCCTTTTGCGTTAAGCGTTTTCGTCGGTAGCGCAGTGTTTGGAATAAACCCATCGTGAATCGATTGATTCGAAATCCGAGGCAGTGGGTGAACTACTAGTCGCTGGTGCAGGTGTCGCTTGCGGCGAAGCATGCTGTCGGACAGCGCCTTCAAGTTCACTCGTGCCTGCCCCTGCTCCTGTTCCTGCCCCTGATCCCGCCGGTTGCACCTGAGACCGATTCGCCTGCCAGTAGCTCTTCACAATTTCAAGCGGCTTTCGATCGTACTGATCCGAAAAAACTGCCAGGAGTTCACTTGCTGTCTTGCCGTCGTAAAGCGGCTGAATGAGTGGCTGTAGAATTGTGACAGTACCGTCGTAAGAACGCGCATCACCCCAGGATTCGAGATAGTGAGCTTCGGGTACATGCCAATGACAGAGTTGCGACGTTTCGTCTTTATATTGACCGAGGTGAACTCGTAGCCCTGCCTTGCTGAGTCGATTGAAATCAAGCTTCAGATCGCTCGGTGTGTTGTAGACCGGATTGCCACCAATAATGACGAGCAGCTCAACCCGACCACCATCAAGATCGTTAACCAGTTCCTGCAGCGATTGACGCTGATCGACCGGATTTACCTCTAGCGAATCGGAATAGAAAACCGTCTTACCCACGTTACCGAGCGCCGCGTTCAGTCCATGGGCCAACGCGTGAACGAT
>QHXL01000335.1:0-7363 GCA_003222935.1 Acidobacteriota bacterium | reverse complement strand
TGTGCTGTTGCAGATCTTTAACTATAGCCTGCACCCATTCAGGACCACCGCTGCCTGACGAAATCGCTCGAGCAATACCTTCAAGTTCACTCGGCTTCACACTCCACTGATGATCCGCTTTCGCCCCCGTATTACTCGGCGTCGTCTCAACCACGTAGAGGCGACTCATCTCTTTGTTCTCTTCAGTCACCCGGCGTTTCGCGGAAAAGTCGCGCGCATAACGGAGTGAACCGGGCAGGCACGAAAGGAAGTCGCAATCGAGTGAAAGAATCCGGTCGGCCAGGTCAAAACGGTAAGTAGTGTTCACCGGCTGACCCAGAGCCATCACAGCTCCGGCGCGAGCATTGTCGCGATTTGCCGGTTCGTACTGATGCCATTTACTTTGCGGCCAGGCTTGTAGCAATTCTTTCATCTGCTGGCCCAACGTCGGCGACGTGACTGTTTCCGTCAGGAAACGAATCCCTGCCCCCTGTTTTGGTCTCTGCTGTTCGAGTGCGGTTCGCATCTCGCCAACAAACGCTGTCCAGGTTCGAATGTCTTCGCGATATGTAAGATTTTGCGAGCGATCAGGATCGTAGAGACTGAGAATCGAGGCCTGGGTGAAAATGTCTGTCGCGCTCGACCCACGCGGATCTCGCGCAGGATCCTCTACAGGAAAGTCACCTGGTCTATTATTCGGATGGTCCGGATTGCCTTCGATTTTGGTTGGACGACCTTCGTTACTCCTCACTAAAACTGGCGTCGCCGCGCCGAACAAAGGAGCAGCCGTCGCATAAAACAGCGCCTTACCGGGTACATTTTCTTCCGGTTGCTTCACGTAAGGAACAATCTTTTCGGGCGGCTGGAAGACACAACCACTCAACCCAGCGAGCGCTAACGACGCACCCATCAGCTTGATGAATGTGCGACGCTCGATTGGATCGTTCCACTCTTCAGCGTGCTGCGGATACTCGCGCACCACAAACTCCTGAAATGCAGGACTGTCAGCGAGCTCTTCGAGACTGCGCCAGTATTGCTTACCGCTGCGGCCGTCCTTGCCTTCTTGCGTGGCAAGGATGTGATCCCGCATTAGCTTGAAATTTATGTGACGATCGCTATCGCTCATTGTGCGACTTCTATTCTCTACCGATGACAAGTGGAACAACTCGTCAAGATTTCCTTACCTTGAATCTTGTATTTAGCCAGCAGCGATTTTCCGTACGCGATATCAGTCGCGCTCTTATTCTCCGGACGCCAGTTCATGTCGAATACTTTTTCCTTGTCACGGACGAATTTTTCAGGGTGTCGATGACATTCGAGACACCATTCCATCTGCAGACTTGAAGACTGATATGCGATAGGCATTTCGTCGACCCGTCCATGACACGTCGAACAACCAACGCCCTTGTTTACGTGAATACTGTGATTGAAATAGGCGTAGTCAGGTAGATCATGAACACGAAACCATTCGATTGGTTTGTTGTTTCGCAAACTTGCACGCACAGGTTCCAGGTACGGACTGTCGGCCCATATTTGCTTGTGACAGTTCATACACGTCGTCGTGGGCGGAAGACCTGCGGACGCTGAAGTTTCAACGGAGGTATGACAATAACGGCAATCAATGCCGTCGTCTCCCGTGTGATGTTTATGACTGAATTGGACCGGCTGCTGTCGTTCCAACCACTGTCCGGTGTTCCACGACGATCGATTTAGTTCGACGGTGGCCCACAACGCGGCAACAGCGACAAAAATGGCGCCATAGATCGTGATCTTTGCCAGCGCGTTTGTACTGTGGTGGAAAATCTGAGGCATCGCCGCAGGATTAATCGCCTAGTGCTCTAATACTACGAGCGAAAGTTAAACTACTGATACGGGGCTTAACACAAACGTCTAAAGTGGGGCGTAGCGAAGTACAGCAAACACAGCCGCCGCAAAAGCTGTCGAAACATTCTGTCTATTGCAAGTGCGGGTACTTTACCAAAAGCGAACGAATTTTCAAATTGCACAAACATTCACAAAGTCGTGCGCAAAAGAAATAAGGGGGTATTTAGGGGCAGAATGAATACCAACAGGAGGCTGACGATCTCAAACTTGAGATCTTCGAAACAATTTAAGTCTGACTAAGCGCCGCATCACCGGCAAGCATGGCCGCGCCAATCGTGGTCGCATCGTTGCCAAGTTTACCTGCGACGATTTCAGTTGCTTCAAAACAGGGCTGAAACGCACGTCGCTTTACTTCCTGAATTATTGGATTGAGGATGAGCTGACCCGCATCCATTACCCCACCCCCAAGCACGATTCGTTCAATATTCAACAGGTTGATGACACTCGCTACACCAGTTCCTATGTACTTGCCAGTTCGCTCGATCATCATCAATGCGAAATCGTCACCTTCGTTTGCTTGATGAGCCACGTCGTCAGCGGTGAAGTCTTTTGTCAGTCCGAGCCTCGATAACGAAGACGTGGAGTCACGATTCAGACGTTCACGAGCGCGACGAACAATGCTCGGCGCTGAAGCAACCGTCTCGAGGCAACCGGTATTTCCACAAACGCATTCAAGGCCTTCTGTGTCGATCGTGATATGGCCAACTTCGCCAGCGAACCCTGATGATCCTGTCCAGAGTTTCCCATCGAGAATGATGGCGCCGCCAATTCCGTTTCCGATCATCATGTAGAAGATGTCGCGCACGCCACGGCCGGCTCCGATCCTGTATTCACCGTAAGCTGCTGCGTTGGCATCATTTTCAAGTTCAACACGCAGGCCGATGGCCCTGGTAAGCTCCGCATGAAGCCCTTCCCGAACAGTCGACGGTAGGTTCTGCGAAACAATGACAACGTCAGTCTGTCGATTAACTAATCCGGGAATTCCAAAACCTACAGCCGCAACCCGCCCACTTTTCGAGGCCAAATCCTTCGCCAAACCAGCTACCTGATCCAGCATTGAGTTGGGCGAAATTTCTGTTTCGCGCTTTTCGAGTATTTCACCATCAGCCTGGACCAGGGCAGCCCGTACGGTTGGTCCAGCGTAGTGCATACCAATTAAATGGGGTGAATTATCCATGGAATCGTCGGTTAGTAGGGTAAGACTTCACTTGAGCGAAGCATAGTCGAGGGCTGTTGGGCTGTCAAACAAGTGTTTCTGAGAGTAAAATGCGGAACCGAGAGCCTGGTGCTTTGCCTTTGTACTTTGTTCTTCGTAGTTAGAGTCTATAGTTGTTTCGACGATTTACGACAAAGAACGAAGGTCAAAGCACGAAGTACATTTTGATTATGCTTATCCACACCATATTGCTGCCCACCGATTTCAGCGAGTGTGGGAACTTTGCGTTGTCATATGCGGCTTCACTGGCGCGTAGATTTAACGCATCGATTATTTGCCTCAACGTAATCGAACCAATTGTTCCAACTGTCGGCTATTCAGGTATGACAGAGCCACTACCGATCGCCGACATCACTGAGCAACTTGAAGATTCCGCCGAACGCGAGTTACCCAAGCTGGCCGAATGTGACGAGTGTGCGGGGCTCAACGTGGAAGAGATGGTCGTACATGGCGAAGCGGCTTCCGAAATAGTGCGAGTCGCTAAAGAGCGAGCGGTTGATCTGATTGTCATTTCCTCGCATGGTCGAACAGGGTTAGGGCGAATACTCTTCGGATCGACGGCCGAGGCCGTAGTTCGACATGCCTCATGTCCTGTCCTTGTAGTCAAACCCCCGCCTGAAGAAGAAGCTTAAGAGTAGGCAATATCGAGTCCTGCAGTTTATTCTGTCAGCGCCGTGCTTCTGACCGACCCATTTTCCTTGTCAGACTATCAATGCATCTTGATTTTCTCTACGATCTGATTCGCCAATACGGGCTTTACGCAGTCTTTATTCTCGTCATGATTGAAGGAGACATCACCCTTCTTCTGGCGGGAGTGCTCGCGCATAGCAACTTTTTCGACAGCTACAGTTTTGCGCGCGTGCTGCTGTGGGGCACCCTGGGAGGTTGTGCGAGTGACAATGTAGCGTACCTGGCTGGACGCGGCTTTTGTGAAACAGTTCGTGAGTTTCGGTTTTATCGCGCGGCCCAACCACGACTTGAACGGCTGACAAACCAGTTCGGGCCCCTTTCGATCTTTCTCTCAAAGTATATTTACGGTTTGCGTTGGGCAGCGTGCGTTTTCTACGGGGTGGGTCGCATGCCTTATCTTCGTTTCCTGATCGTTTCGCTGACGAGTTGTTTTCTCTGGGTCTTTATTCTTGCGGGCGCCGGATACTTTTTTAGCGGCGCAGTCATGGGATTGATCGGCGATTTTCAACGACTGGGGAAAGTGCTACTGGTAATAGTGATTGTCGGTATTGCTGGTTTCTACCTTACCGAACGATTTTGGTTGTCGAAGAAAGTTGAACAGGTCAACCCCGAACGATTGCAGGAGTTTGAACACGCGGCGACCGAAAGATTCCAGGACCTGCGGCAGGAATTTCAGGAACACATTCCCTTCAAACAGCAACGACGCAGCGATCAGAAGAAGCAGGCAGTGAGTAAGAGTGACAGTGACGGTGATTGAGTATTTCCGATTTCCGATTGCCAATTTCCAATTGCCGATTTGCAAAACAAGAACTGAAATTGGTACTTTGCCACGCGCCTTCATCCACGTTCGACAGCTTCGAAACCAAAGATACCGTTAATAAAAGTCCAATCGTAAATTGGCAATCGGAAATCGAAAATGATTATTGAGTCTTCAGCACCCCCTCGTGTCGACCTTGCCGGCGGTACGATTGATATTTGGCCCCTTTACCTTTTCCATCCCGGGGCTACCACAGTCAACTTTGCGCTCTCGCTTCATGCGCGGTGCCGGATCGAAACGCGTGACGACGGTCGTATCGTGCTCGAGTCGAGAGATCGAAAAGTTGCATTTGAAACCGAACTATCTGCCATTGAAGATCTGGCCCAGGAAGAGCAACTCGAACTCATTTCCAAGCTGGTTCACTTTTTTAAACCAACAACCGGCTTTCATTTGACCGCCAATAGCGCCGCACCAGCCGGAGCCGGACTTGGCGGATCGTCGGCGCTCGCAATCGCATGCATAGGTGCGTTGAATCGGTTGGTGGGCAACCGTTACGACGAACGGAAGTTTGTAATGATTGCGGCGAATGTTGAGTCGACTGTGATTCGAGTGCCGGCTGGATTTCAAGACTACTATCCGCCCCTTTATGGATCCGTTTCGTGTATTCACTTTCGTGCAGATGGTATCGAACGTGAAGCACTCGAGGTCGACACCGCCGAGTTAGAAAAACGGATTGCTATCTGCTACACAGGTGAACCTCGTCTGTCTGGCATAAACAATTGGGAGATATACAAACGTCACATCGACGGTGATCCGGAGTTGTTCGAACTGTTTGAAGGAATACGTGATTCGGCTCGCAATGTGCGGGAAGCCCTGATCGCAAATGATTGGGATCGGGTTTCCGAGACAATGAGAAATGCGTATCCGACTCGAAAACGATTGGCGCCGAACATCACAACTCCCCAGATGGACCAGCTTGTGGAGAAAGCTCTCGCTAACGGCGCAGAAGCAGCAAAAGTCTGCGGCGCGGGTGGTGGAGGCTGTATCGCATTTCTCTGCACCCCGGGGCGACGTCAGGATGTCGAAAGCGCCCTTGCTGTTGAAACGGGCGTAGAAGTTCTGGATTGGAAAGTCGCAACGGAAGGGTTGGTGGTGACAGAGAGTTAGGGATCGTTCCAGTCCTTTTCGAAGTAGTCTCAGATTCAAGGATAAACGTTACTTCATTTACACATCAGGCCGCGGTTTTATACCGCAACGCGGTTACGTCTCAGAGCCCAGGGTTGCCGCGCTTTGGCGGCTACCCTGGGTTAACTCGTTTTTCGGAGTTCATCAACCGCGACGCGGTTGCGCCAAAATCGCCGGGCAGAAATCTCTCCGCGTTCGTACACTACGCTCTGGTGTTTTGACAATCTTCAACTGCAACGTGGTTTGTCTCAATCCCAGAGGTATCGCTCATCCCACTCTATCGAATACTCTTTCAGGAGTGTTCGTACCTCATCTTGAAATCCAATCCGGCGGTGATGTTCTTTCTGGTTCTCGATATACCGTTTGACCTTTTCAAGATCCGATGCGCTAACTGAAAAATCCGCGTAACCAGCTTGCCACTGAAAATGACGAAGGCCGCCCTCTGTTTTCAGCCAATCATTTGAAACTCGTTTCAGTTCCTTGACCCATTCGGCCTGGGTAATAGTTCGCCCAAATCGCGCCAGGATGTGCACGTGATCTTCAACTCCACCAACTCGAATTGGCGGACACGAGAGTCTTTTGGAAACTTCACCGAGGTGAGCGTGAAGTGACCGTTGGAGATTTTCGTCTTGGAGATAAGGGTAACGTTCCTTGGTTGAGAAGATGAGATGGATGTAAACGGCCGAGAGTGATTGAGGCATGTGAGGTGCTCCTTAAGTTTTCAACCCAATCGGGTTGGTATTTGTGAACAGGCGAAGTGTGAAGTCGCCTTGAGAACGCAGCGGTCAACCGCAACGCGGTTGCGTCTCAAAGCCCAGGGTTGCCGAGCTTTGGCGGCTACCCTGGGTAACTAGTTTTCGAAGATGAGGCAACCGCAACGCGGTTGCGTCCAATGGTTTGAATTAACGAAATGTTTGAGGCATGTGAGGATCCTCCTTTGGCGCAACCCCGTTGGGGTTGGTTTTTGTTTTATAGCTACCCAGGGTAGCCGCCAAAGCGCGGCAACCCTGGGCTTTGAGACGTAACCGCGTTGCGGTTGAGCGCGTGCGGTCGTTCGATGGCGCGTGAGGATCTTGTAGCGAATCTCCGATCGAAAACCCAGCACTAATTCAACGCAGCACTACCCGCCGTCGGCTCGTTGCTTAGCTGCGGCTGAAACTTTTGCCAGGCGCGCGACTTTCTCCTGGAAAGTTTCGCCGGCCACTGGACCAGTATCGACAACTCCACAGTAGGTACCGCGTTTCATCAACGTGCGATCGGCGTTTCCGGTCGCTTTGTGCTCTGAAGCCACGGCAGCCGGCGCTGGTGTAGCAGTTACATCGCTTGCCTCGGCTGCCTCACTAACCGCCATCTCAGCTTCGTGCTCTTCTACACCACCTTCTTCTGCACGTTGCTTCGCCGCCGCCGCCAACTGCTTCAATCGCGCAACTTTTTGTTCGAACGTTTCACCTGCTACTGGTCCAATATCTTTGAAACCGACGTACGTGGAGCGTTTGAACAATTGGCGATTTGGATTTGCGCCGGTATGACCACCAGACGGTTTAGCTGCGGGTTTCGGCGCTGCAGGTTTTGGCGCTGCAGCGGCACCGGGTTTTGCAGCGACTGCTTTGGCTACTCCATGATCGGCCGGAGCTGTCTCCTCCATTATGAAG
>QHXL01000334.1 GCA_003222935.1 Acidobacteriota bacterium | reverse complement strand
CACTGCGTCGCCTGTGTTGTCCCGGATAACCGTGTTGCGAACGTTCAATCTGCCAAGAGTACCAGCCGTCGTATTCCAGTCGATGCCTCTACCACTATTAAATCTGAAAATCACAACGTCCTCTACGTTAACGGCTTTAGGCATATTGCCAATAACTCTTATCCCACTTATGCCGTTACAGAACCCATTGATCGAAATGCCCCTGATCGTTACCACGTCGGTTGTTGCGACATTGATAATGATCCCGGTAGTCAGGGAAGCAAGAATGCTGGCGAAGGTACCCGTGCCATCAAGCGTAATTGACTTGGTGATGGTAACGGCACCGTAACCACCCGGATCCAGCGCGTCAATCTCGCCGCAGGCTGCAGTCTTTGAGATCGCGCCCGCCCAGGTCTTGCAGGGGGCTGTGCGGCTACAGGGATTGGCGTCGTCACCTACACCGGACACCCATGTACGCGATGCCTGCGCGTTGGCAGAAGAAGACACCACAACAAGAAAAGCTGCGATGGCTAAAGTACTTAAAAAGAAACGAGACTTACTCATATTTTTCTCCTTTGAGTTATGCGTGATAGCAATCCTCGAGTGTGTTGTGAGGCAAACGCCTCAGGTGTAGATTCCGTGTCCTTGTTCTTAACTTGGACATCCTGTTTAGGAAAAAGATCTGTGGGAGCGCCTGCTTGGACACTCCCACAGTTTTCGATTTATCTGAATTTAAAGTTCGAGCGATGTTCGCTGCCATCATTGAGTTTGACCACCAATTGACGACAGGTGTTGGCCCACGAGTTCTCCGTCTTCCAAGTGTAGATGTAACGGTCGGAAGCGGCGTCGTAAGAGAGCGAACTGCTTCCCGCAGTAGTTGTCTCCGCAACGTCGTTCTGCGGCGCGCTTCCGTCACAGTTGATTGAAACTGTGTAAGGTGAGCTAGCCGCAAAGATATTCAGACCTTTATTTCCACTCAGACTGAACTTCACTGGAATCGCCCTACCCGCGTTAACGACATTCAGTGTCGGTAGGTTATCCACCGGCGAGAAGAAGCCTGTGAAGTTGTAGAGGACCGTGACCGTGAAGGTAGCCGTTCCTACGTTGCCAGCAACATCGGTGGCCGTGACCGTAACAGTGGTTGTTCCCACAGAGAACGTCGAACCTGACGCCGGACTGTACGTGATGTTAATCGTACCGCCGCAGTTATCAGTCGCTGTCGCCGGATTCGGATAATTCACGACCATGCTTGTGGCCGTAGAATTCAGCGGCAGGTTCACGGTGATATTCGCAGGTGGCGTCACCACCGGCGGAGTGTTATCGACCACTGTCACAACCTGGGTTGCCGAAGCTGTATTGCCGTATGCGTCGGTTGCCAGGTAAGTCAGGGTGGTTGTACCAAGCGGGAAAGTATTTCCTGCTGGAACACCATTCCTGGCTACTGTAACTCCCGGACAATTATCATTAGCCGTCGCAACTCCTAACGTCCCGTCAAGATTGCTTACGGTGACACCGCAGGAAGTTGCACCGGCACCTGTGTAAAGCGTAACCGCTGCTGGCGCAGTGATAATGGGAACTGTGTTATCCGTCACCGTTACAACTTGAGTGTCGGTAGCAATATTCCCCGATTTATCTGTTGCTGTGTAGGTCACAGTAGTGGCTCCCACCGGGAACATATTGCCGGCTGGAACTCCTGTGCGCGTGACCGTCACACCAGCACAATTATCATTAGCGGTCGCCGAACCGAGGGTCGCATCGCTGACCACGGTACCGCACGATGTCGCACCCGGACCTGTATTGACCGAGACGTCGCCGGGTGCCGTGATTGTTGGATTTATCCCTGGGCTTTCAGTCACGGTCACAGTTTGAATGCCCGACACTGTATTGCCCGCGGCATCAGTTGCTGTGTAAGTGATCAGGGTCGTTCCAGTTGGGAACGCAAAGCCTGCTGGAACACCTGTGCGAGTGACGGTCACGGAACCACCACACGCGCCATTGTCCGACGCCTCCGGTGTTCCCAACTCATCGTCGAGGATTGTTGTACACGACGACGTAGTCGCAGTGACATTCGCTGGCACCGTGAGTACTGGCGGTGTGGTGTCACTGCCCGTGCCCGCAATAACGGTAACGTTTTGCGTACACGATGCAGCACTGCCATTTGCATTGTCAGTTGCGGTCCAGGTAATGAGGGTGGCGCCGGCCGGGAACGGGTCGGTCAGATCTTGACCGTCACTCCGCACGCCGACAACCGCGACGTTGCTGTCAGAAGGCACCGTGGTTGGCGTGCCTATCGTTGACGCCGGAATGGTTGCCTGGCAGGAACCCGATGGAGCGGTGACATTTACATTCGCTGGGCAACTGATCGTGACGGGTGGTCTATTGTCCACGCCGGCAATTATGATCCTTTGCGAGCACGTTGCGCTGCGACCGGATTCATCGGTAGCCGTCCAGGTGATACCCGTAACTCCAATTGGGTAGGGGTCTGTCAGCGGGACGATTACCTCTGGTGTGACTACGTTTCCGTCATCGTCAAACGTGGCCGGAATATCGTCACTTCGACGACCGACCACAGTAAGGCCGGTTGATGGGCTGGTTGTCGGAGCGCCGACAACAACGGTTTCGAAGCCATTATCGTCGTTATCTGTTGCGCTCTTATCCGTTGGGCAGGAAATCATCGGAGCTGGTGTATTAACAACCGTCACCGTGAAGCTACAACTTGGACCGGATCCGGAACCGACATTTACGGTTGTGACACCCACCGGGAATTGCGAGCCTGAACTTGGCGTGGCTGAGATGGCGCCGCAGTCTCCCTCGATATTAATGGCAGAAGCGAACGTCACAATGGCGCCACTCGGACTCGTTGCCGTGGCCACAATGTTTTCCGGACAACTAAAGGAGCAGCTTTGTCCCGCAGGTGTCTCAATAACTATTGCCTTGTCGGACGTCGAATTGTTAACGGTATTTTGATCGTTTGTGGTGCTCGCGAGGTCCGCCGTATTAAGAATTTCTGTACTTGCTGGCGTCCCGGCGTTTACTTGATAGGTGGCGATGAAGTGCGCTGGAGGGCCGGGCCAGACCAAACTCGTGATCGTGCAAGTCGTCGTTCCGCTGGACGCTCCGGGTGATGGATTGGTGCAGTTAAACGTCGGACCGGAAACCTGTTGGAAATCAACAAAGGTTGTGTTGGCCGGAATGGCGTCCGTCAGCGCTACTGCGGCCGCGGAGTCTGGCCCATAGTTTTTGACCTCGAGTTCGAATGTTATAGCCGTACCGGCTTGCACTCCACCCGGACTGAGGGTTGTAGCAACAGCTGAATCAGCCGTGAAATTTGCCGGATCCGCAACGGTAAAGGTGTTCGTGCTTTCCGGATAATAGAAGAACGGATTTAGAACCACTGCGTGCCAGGTTCCGCGATTATCGAAGGTGTCTCCGCCAATCACCGAAGTGGCAGTAACCACAAACGAAAAAGTCTGAGGATCTGAGGTAACATCGAAGCTCTGAATGATAGTAGAGTTGGCGTTCCCCAAAAGCACACGCCGAGCGAAAAATGAGCCGACTGGAATTCCCGAAACCTTAACGCATACAGTTTGTCCGACTTCGAAGCTTGCCTTTGGCGTCGTACAATCAGAATCAAAGGTTTCAATAGTTTCACCTACTGGAGGAACCGGCAAAAGGAAAGGGTTGAAAGAGTCCTTCCGCGGAGGTGAAACAGGCGCGGTCAATTTCACGGCCGCGGCAGTTGGTGCGCTATTCTGCGAAACGATGGAAGAATCCCTGTTCGCCACCTTGCTGGTGATTGAAGCGGAGGATACTGAAAAAAACGGTATCGCAATAAGCGCAATGGCGGCCACAAATATTCCAACGCGAATTATCAGGTTAAAACGAAGGCGATGTGAACGGGGGCAGGACGCAGAATGACTTTTCATTTGGAAATTCTCCTCAATGCGTGGTTCGCTCGCTGGATTACTACATTGGCGAGGACAGGGACTCGTGATGTGTCGAGTAAAACAATGCGTAAATTGTAATGACTTGTAAGCTCCCGTTAACCGGTGAGCTTGAAAACGTAACTGCTGGACTTAACGTAGAAGGTTACAGAGATGCATGAGACGCGGTACCAGGGTTTCTGGACGTCCTGGGAAAATCGACAAACTTGGAGGGAGGATGGTTAGGTTCACCCAACCCTGCAATTGAGCGAGGCAACGCTTCTGAACAAAGCCCGTAAAATCTTAATCTCGAAAAAGCGGGGGATGTAATAATCCATTTCGGTTGAGACGTCAAATTGCAAATTTTTGTCATTTTTGTTACAGCCAGCGGAGCGGGATTTGACATGAAGTTGGCGCCATCCCTATTGTCCTGCAGTTTCAAACAATGAGCGCACAGACGTATTGGCAAATGCACACACTATTATCGTTCGCTGTAGGCCCTCAACTCATTACTGTTTGGCTTAATGATCAGATTCCAAAGTGTCCGGGAGACCTTGCGATTCCCGAATCAAAGCAACGCGTCTAATTAAGGTATCTCGCTTCTTGACGTTGCAAAATAAGACTCACGACAATCCAACAAGCAACATGATTCTTGAGCTGTATCAGACTGGAAGGTGTAAATGACCAAACTCTTCATAACGGGCGGCGCTGGTTTTATTGGCTCAGCTTTCGTCCGACTTCTACTAAACGAGCGACCAGACGTCGAGCTTATCAATTTTGATGCGCTCACTTATGCGGGTAACCTCGATAACCTAGCTGACCTTGAAAGCAAACGTCACCATTTTGTGCGCGGAGATATCGTTGTCAGAGAGGACGTGTTGGCAAACCTTCCCCAGGATTGTGACGCCATAATCAATTTCGCAGCGGAGAGTCACGTCGATCGAAGCATTGCCTCGGCCGGCGAGTTCCTGCGTACTAACATCATCGGTACTCAGGTTCTTCTCGACGCAGCACGTGAACGTAATGTCCGACGTTTTGTTCAGGTGTCGACGGACGAGGTGATGGGAAGTTTGCCTGAAGACGATCTAAGTTACTTCACAGAAGATTCGCCGTTTGCTCCTAACAGTCCGTACGCGGCATCCAAAGCAGCGGCCGAACATTTTGTGCGCGCTGCTCATCACACCTTTGGAGTTGACACTGTTATTACGCGTTGTGGGAACAATTACGGTCCGAGGCAATTCCCTGAAAAGTTCTTACCCCTGACGATTTCGAATGCAATGCACAACGACACTATCCCGATCTATGGCGATGGCTTAAATGTTCGCGATTGGATTTATGTCGATGACCATTGCCGGGGAATTTTGGCAGCGCTCGAAAAAGGGAAGTCGGGATCTGTTTATAATCTTGGCGCGCGAAATGAGCGAAAGAACCTCGAGGTTGTCCACTCTTTGTTGGACACTTTGGGAAAACCCAGAACCCTGCTTAACTTCGTCAAAGATCGTCCGGGTCACGACCGTCGCTACGCGATTGATCCGTCGTTGGCTGAAACGGAACTCGATTGGCGGCCACTTGAATCGTGGGAGTCAGGACTTGCGAAGACGATTGACTGGTATCAGCAGAACCCTACGTGGATCGAACGAACGCGAAGCGGCGCTTATCAGGACTACTATAAAAACCAATATGGCGTTGAGGTGCGTACGACTTGAAAATTCTGATAGCAGGTGCAGGTGGTATGGTTGGGCGTGCACTAACTGAACACTGCGCCCAAAAGGGAGACCAGGTTTTTTCTTACGATCATTCGTCACTCGACATCTCGAGTGCCGTTCGCGTGGAAGAATTGGTCGCCGCTGCCGAGCCTGACGTGGTAATCAATTGCGCAGCGTGGACCGATGTCGATGGTTGTGAAAGTGATGAAGTGCGAGCCTTTGCCGTGAATGCCAACGGACCGGAAAATCTCGCTCGAGCATGTCGCAAAGTCGGATCGGTTTTCGTCACGATATCGACCGACTATGTGTTTGACGGCACGAAGGATGATTTCTACACGCAACGTGACAATCCAAACCCGATAAGTGTTTACGCACATTCCAAGCTGGCAGGGGAACGCAAAGCACAACAGGAACACGCCCGAACCATCGTAGTGAGAAGTGGTTATATCTTTGGCGCCGGAGGTACCAACTTTCTTAGTACTGTGGTTGATAGAATTCGACGCGGAGAAAGACTTAAGGTCATTGGCGATGCGTGGGGAACTCCGACATCGGGCAAACACCTGGCAGTTAGACTACGTGAATTGGCTGAGCTTGACCTGCCCGGAATCTATCACGTCGTGAATTCTGGTGAAGGCGCTACCTTTGAATCGTTTTCACGTGCCGCGCTACAACTCGCAGGTTGCGAGCAGGACCTGCTCGAATCAGTCTCGTTTGATTCGCTCAACCGTCCGGCCCCTCGTCCTCGAAACTCAAAATTGAAGTGTCTCGTTTCGGGTTTGGTGGGATTGGGTCCTATGCCATCTCTGCGCGATGGAATGGTGGAATACTTTGGCTCAAAAGTGGCTAAACACACGGAAACGGGCCAGTTTAGTGCTTGATGCTGCTTGC
>QHXL01000333.1:14971-23556 GCA_003222935.1 Acidobacteriota bacterium | reverse complement strand
CCGTTCAGTGAAAATTCAGCCTCGCGAGCTGTGATATCGGCGTCAGCGTTAACCGCATAACGAACGACTCGCATTCCTTCCTTTTCCAACTTGTCAGCCAGCTCGATGCCATAGGAATCGTCGACGTTGATGACTGAAGTCTTTGGTTTACTTCCGAGGCGACCGTCAAACAATCGCTGTTTTGCGTACCAATAGTTCTCCATCGTCTTGTGGTAATCGAGATGGTCGCGGGTGAGATTGCTGAAGACCGCGACTGCATAATCGAGTTCATCACAACGATGAAAATCCATCGCTTGAGAGGAGCACTCCATCACTGCGGTGCGGCATCCGGCCTCTACAGCTTGTCGCAGCAGACGCTGCATGTCGGGAGCTTCGGGCGTGGTTCGGTCGGCCTTTATGCGCTGTTTACCCAAACGATATTCCACCGTTCCAGTCATTGCGACTGGTTCGCCGGCCTCTTCGGGAATTGAAGCGACTAGATAGGCCGTCGTGGTTTTGCCATTCGTTCCGGTGATACCGACGAGGTTAAGTTCGCGGGAAGGATGGTGCTGGACATCGGCTGAGGCCAGGGCCATGGCCCGGCGAATATCCGCAACCTGCAACCATGTGCCGCTGAAATCAGCAGGCACCGGCAGTTCTGAAATGACTCCGGCAGCGCCCTGCGACATCACCTGTGGCACAAACTTGTGTGCGTCGAACAGGGCGCCCCGAACAGCGGCAAACAAACTTCCCGCTTGCGCTTTTCTCGAGTCGTGAGTGACGTCTGTGATTATGGTTGAGTTTTCGCCGGAGAGTTTTGCTTCAGTTCGTTCGGCGATTTGTTTGATCGTTACTGGTTGTCCTTCGTTCACATTTACTCCTGCCAAAAGGTTTGCGACCAAATTCTACGAGAAGTTTTCCAAGCAGACAAAAGGCCCCGTTTTTTGCCCGCGAAGCGGGCCAAAGCATAAAGCCTGGGGTGTAGCGAGGCTCTGCGAGCGCAACCCCAGGTTACGCGTTAAGAAAGACCGAAGCCCGCGAAGCGGGCGACAGCATCGATCGACGAACATTGGTGTCGGTTCGTGGTGGTCTGTCGCCCGCTTCGCGGGCTCCTAATTTTTGTATCGCACTCCTGGGGTTGCGCTCGCAAAGCCTCGCTCCACCCCAGGCTTTATGCTTCCCGCCCGCTTCGCGGGCTTCCTCATCAGCTAGGGCTTCACAACTACTGCGGGAATATTCTGATCCCGCACTAACTGGTTGAACGCCGGCACATCTGTTTTCATGATCTGCGCCAATCGCTGCAATTGCGCGTCGATCTGAGTGACTACCTCATCGTAAACCAGGTAAGACTGTGCAGTTGGACCAGCTTCGGCGCCCCCAACCACGCCACCCAGCGCCGCCAACTTATTGTTCAGTCGAATCGGATAGTTCAAAGGATCCTGGTTGCTCTGATTCTTCGTTTGATACAGAGCCTCCTCGATTGTCGTCAGGTTCTTATTGAGTGCTGTGCCCGCATCATTCAAAACTTTGAAGTTCGGCTGGCCAGCCACTCGTTTGAGTAAATCTTCAACCTGCTTACGCACGTCGCGTATCTGAATGATCGCATTGTGTGTTTCGGTAAGCTTGTCGCGAATCTTCAATCCTAACTCGAGTTGCTTGGCATATTCCGCCGGGGTTGTAGTCAGACGAGGATCAGCCTTGATCTCAAGAGTCTGGGTGAGGGATTTGCCCTCGACAGTTAATTTCACCTGGTAGGTTCCCGGCGGAAGTTTTGGCCCACGAGTTTCTCCGGACCAAAGGATCATCCCCGGAAAACGGACTGCGTCCGGATAGCGCGTGTCCCAGATAAATCGATTCAGACCAACATCCATTGTCACGCTTGGAGTCCCCCCACCGCCAAAGCCACCTTCCTCAGGTGGAGCGGCTGGTGGTGCACCTGGAGATCCACTACCGCCACGCGGTACACGCCCGGTAAATTTTCGAATCGACTTGCCTGCTGAATCAAGAAATTCCAGTTCAATATCTGACGTGGGCTTCGACTTCAGCGAATAGTAAACAACAACACCATTAGCTGGATTGCGTCCAAGGGTTCCGCCGCCGCCGCCACCGCCACCAAAGCCGCCGCCGGGCAACCGATAACTTTCCTTCGGTTTGAACAGTTGAGTTTCAGCCGCTGCCTTCAAACCACCGGCATCCATCATTTGATGAATCAGTGGCAGGTCATCGAAAATCCAGAACGCTCTTCCCTGCGTTGCCGCAACCAACTCTTTGTCGCGTTTGTGTATGACGAGATCCGTGATCGGAACGACGGGCAGATTGAACTGCATCGGCTGCCAGCGTTCGCCATTGTCGAACGACATATAGAGCCCGGATTCAGTTCCGGCATACAGCAAAGTGAACGCGGTCTCCGGAATCCCGTTGACGATCTTTTTCCAGTTCTTGCCATAGTCGGTCGTGCGATAAAGGTAGGGACGGTTGTCGTCAAACTTGTACATCGTTGCGGCGACGTACGCAGTGCCTGGATCATTGGGCGAGGCTTCAAGCGAATTGATTTGCACCCACTCCGGCATCATGCTGGTCGGCGGAGTAACATTCGCCCAGTTCTTCCCGCCATCCCGCGAAAGTTGAACTAATCCGTCGTCTGTACCTACCCAGATCGTTCCTGCCTGGATGGGCGACTCCATTACGGTAAAGATTGTCCCGTAGTACTCGATGCTGGTGTTGTCTTTCGTGATTGGACCACCGGAAGCTCCCTGCTTTGATTTGTCGTTACGGGTCAGGTCGGGACTGATGATGTCCCAGCTCTGCCCTTCGTTAGTCGACTTAAAAAGCACGTTGGCACCAAGGTAGAGTGTGTTTGTATCGTGTGGTGAGAAGACGATGGGAAAGTTCCACTGAAACCGGTACTTCAAAACATCTGCGCCGGCGCCCATCGGATTGTTGGGATATGGATTAATATCGCGCTGTTGGCCGGTGCGATGATCGTAACGAGTTGTTAGACCACCGTAGGATCCGGCAAATACGACGTTTGAATCTTTGGGTGAAGGCGCGATCCAGCCTGACTCGCCACCACCAACGTCATACCAGTCTCTAACTCCAATCCCACCTTCGGTGTTCCGACTGGCGATACGAACCGTCGAATTATCCTGTTGAGCACCGTAGACGTTGTAAGGAAAGTCGTTATCAATTGCGACTCGATAGAACTGCGCTGTTGGTTGATCCTGCTCGGTCCAACTTCGTCCACCATTAAACGTGACGTTCGATCCACCGTCATTACTTTGAATCATCCGATTGGGATCATCCGGCGCGATCCATAGATCATGATTGTCTCCATGCGGAACTCCGATTGGGGAATACGTGCGGCCGCCATCATTCGAACGAAGAAATTGCACATTCAAGACATACACAGTGTCGACATTTTTCGTGTCGGCGTAAATTCGTGAGTAATACCAGGCTCTTTGTCGCAGACGCCTTTCTTCATTCACCCTGGTCCAGGTTCGGCCGCCGTTATCTGACCGAAACACTCCGCCATCTTCGGCTTCAACAATTGCCCACAGACGATCCGAGTTGGCCGGGGAAACTGTGATTCCAACTTTGCCCACCATTCCGCGCGGTAAACCAGGATTACGGGTTATTTCGGTCCATGTGTCGCCGCCATCGATTGATTTGAATAGCCCACTTCCCGGACCACCGCTTTCGAGCGTCCAGGGTTTACGATAGACCTCCCAGAAACCCGCGTACATTGTGTTGGGATTGTTTGGATCAAGAATCAGATCGATTGCGCCAGCCTTGTCGCCACGATTCAAAATCTTTTCCCACGTTTTGCCACCGTCTTTCGAACGAAACACTCCGCGTTGTTCGTTTGGTCCCCACACGTGACCCAATGCAGCGACGTAAACCAGGTCGGGATTTTTTGGATGCACGCGGATTCGTGGGATCTGACGCGTGTCTTCGAGTCCGATCTTCTTCCACGTTCTCCCTGCGTCGTTCGATCGATAGACTCCGTCACCATGCGACACATTGCCGCGAATTGGCGATTCACCCATTCCCACGTAAATAACATTCGGATCAGAATCAGCGACCGCGATCGCACCCACCGAGCCCGTCCCAAATACAGAGCCATCGCTAACTGAATCCCAATTGATTCCACCATCAGTTGTCTTCCAAACACCGCCGCCAGTTGCACCGTAGTAGAAAACGAAAGGCTGCGACGGAACACCAGCAACCGCTGCCGATCGACCACCCCGGTATGGACCGATATTGCGCCATTGAAGCGCCTTTACCAGATCACTCTCTTTCGGTGGTGTTGCGGGTGTCTGCTGAGCGAATGCTTGCGAGACAAAACAGAGCGAGATCAGAATCAATCCAAGCGCGAAGCTACTACGATGGACGATAGTCGTCTTTGACATTAGGATGGGCTCCTCTATTGTTGGCAACTGAGTACACGGCGCAAGCCGGGTATCACTAGACTGACGTTTGTTGGTAGAAAAACTGCTGGATGGCTGCGGCGCGCATAATAACAAGTCCGGCAAAGTTCTGTCTTGCCGTTTTCTCAGGGGCTCAGTGTCGCAAAATGTCCGGTATGCTTTAGCTTGTCGTGATATTCGAAGAAGGCTACTAATGAACACAACGACAAGCTAAAGCATATCGGACATTTTGCAGACACTGAGCAACACAGAGATCAAGAAAGAGTTGTTACGAAAATGCAGGTAGGGACCGTCAAACAGATCTGGCGTTACGCAATCAAGTCGATGGCGGGCGA
Source organism: Acidobacteriota bacterium (assembly GCA_003222935.1). Classification (GTDB taxonomy): domain Bacteria; phylum Acidobacteriota; class Blastocatellia; order Pyrinomonadales; family Pyrinomonadaceae; genus PSRF01. Next base: position 18,815 of record QHXL01000333.1, on the reverse strand, counting down.
GCAGCTCAAACAGTGCTCCGTCGGAACACTTGGTATCCCCGGCGATCGAGGTTGGGCATTACGAAACGAAACCACGGGTGAGCTTACAAATGCAAAAGCCTTTCCCTTCTTGATGCAGTGTAGCGCGCGATATCGAGAGGCTCCTGCAAACGGACTTGTGCCACCCGCTGAGATGCGTTTCCCAGATGGTTTCACTGCGAATACGGATCAGCCAGACATAAACCAGATACTGTCTGAACGTTTGGGAAAGGCTGTGACGCTGTGGCCACTACAACCAGCGGATAATGTCGAACACTATCGACGTCGATCAAGGTCAGCTCGTGTACTGGGTCGACTCGCAAGATATGGTGCGTTTCGTGCCGCACTACCCACGATCACGAGCTTCGGTAAACCGAATGCCGAACTTCGAAAAATGTTTAGTCGTGACCCCGGAGAACCAATTCCGGATATATCCATCCTGCCGCCAGAACTTGTCGAGTTCACTTCACCCCCAGGAACATATTTCGATGCCTTCCCTATTAATATTCTGACTACAGCCTCGCTCGATACGATGAAACGTTTGAATCCAGCTGCACAGTGGGATGTCCGACGCTTCCGACCCAATTTCCTGATCGAGACTCCTCCGGATATTCAGTCGTTAGTTGAATCGGAATGGTGTGGACGAACGCTCCGAATAGGAACCGTTGAATTGCAATGCGATATTCCGACGATGCGTTGCGGGATGACGATGCACGCGCAAGAGGGACTGGAGAAAGATCCAAGCATCTTGCGGTCTATCGTGAAGGACGCAAATCAGAATCTTGGAGTCTATGCTCGTGTAACGGAGCCCGGTGAAGTACGTATCGGCGATTCAGTAACTCTGTCTTAACTCTGCGCCTCTGTGCCTCTGTGGTTAACCAGTTGATAAGAGTAGTTTCACCACAGAGACACGGAGACGCAGAGTTAACACAGAGTAATCTTCACTCCTGCCGCAACGGACGAGTCATCAACTCCGTCACAGCATCACGCGCCGTTGTCCCTTCATACAGCACACTGTCCACGACGGAAGTAATTGGCATTTCAATCCCCGCCTTTTGCGCCAACTGCTTCACCGCTCGCGTGGTTTTGATTCCTTCCGCGACTTCATTCAGGCCCGAAGTTATCTCCTCAAGCGATCGACCCTTGCCAAGTTCTTCGCCCACAAAACGATTTCGCGAAAGGCTACCTGTCGAGGTCAACACCAGGTCTCCGAGCCCGGCCAGTCCCATCAACGTCTCGAGTTGACCACCATGACTCAATGCGAGACGCGCAATCTCGGCCAACCCCCTCGTGATCAACGCCGCGACGCTGTTGGCTCCAAACCCGAGTCCAACGGTCATGCCGGCCGCAATCGCCATAACGTTCTTTACTGAACCTCCGAATTCCGTTCCCACCACATCGTTGTTTGTGTAGATCCGAAGGTTTTCAAAACTAAACACTTCCTGGACAACTCGAGCAGATGCTTCGTTACGACTCGCCGCTACGATCGCTGTTGGATGACCACCGATCACTTCCTTCGCGAATGAAGGTCCCGACAAACAGACAAACCTTTGCGACCACGACTCTCCGAGTATTTCATCGACCAGTTCTGATACGCGTTTACCAGTTTCAATCTCGATTCCTTTCGCTACGCTGACAATTATTCGCGACTGGTCCAAACCGGAACGCATCTCGCCCAACAGGTCTCTTAGAGCGTGAGAAGGTGTAGCGAGTAGTACCAGGGAAGTTCCTGACAAACAGGTCGTCAGCTCAGTGGAAGCCCTCACCGTGTTCGGTATTTCGGCAGCAGACAGATACCGTGAATTGATGTGTCGGGAATTTATGGAGTCAACAACATCATCTCTGCGAGACCAAAGCTTGACGTCATGACCCGCACGCGCTGCCAAGATAGCCAGTGCCGTCCCACAACTCCCAGCGCCAATGATTGATATCCGGGTCATCGTCCGAACTTGTTTTCAGTTCCACTAAGTAGTCGTTGAATGTTCTCACGATGTGCGTAGACGATTAGAGCCGCGCCAAGCAGGGCCGCCGTCACGTTAGGCAAAAGTTGAGGCACGGGACGAGCAAAACTTTCAAGCCAAATGAAAACAGGAATTGTCAGTGCCGCCAGTATCGAGCCAAGTGAGACATAACGTGTTAATGAAACAAGCACTAGAAAGACAACTCCCGCGCAGACAACAGCAACGGGCGCCAACACCGCGAATACGCCAACACCAGTCGCCACTCCTTTACCTCCGCGAAAGCCAAGCCAGACAGGAAAGATATGGCACAGTATTGCAACGATGCCTGCAACTCCAACCCACCACGCAACATTCGAATCACTCACTCCACTCATGATGAACTTCGCGAGGATAACAGCACCGGCCCCCTTCAACGCGTCAAGAATCAAAGTAAGCACGCCAGCGAATTTTCCGGCACGTCTGGAAACGTTAGTTGCGCCAGTGCCTCCCGAACCGGTTTGACGAATGTCACCACCCGTTGTTGCACTCACGATGAGGTAGCCAAAAGGAATTGAACCGAGTAGATAACTGACCGCAATTATTAGAAGGAGACGCAAAGTAGTTGCTCATGCTGGGACCGCAGGCGTCCCCGCCTGCCGTTCTAGGATCCATAGTCTTAGTAGTTAACGCGTGCAGGCGAGGACGCCTTAGCTCCCATCATCATGCACGCACTTCCTAAGCTTGCGTACATTTGGAAGAGCGGGGAATATAGCAACCTGATTCAGCCAGCGACAAGCAATTCATCGGAACTGTTCCCTTGGCGCACCCGAAATCAAAAACCGACCAGATGATAATTGGGAAACGCGTCATCCTGCGTTCGCCCAATCATCACGATGCCGATGAGTTTACGAAACTCAACGTTCAAAGTCGTTCCTTTCATCGCGGCTTCGCTTCTCCACCTAAGAGCCTTGATGAGTACTCGGCATTTTTAGCTCGAGCCGGTCAGCAGGATTCCGCCGTGTTTCTAATCTGCCGGAAGCAGGACTCCACGATCGCCGGGGCAATCAATCTCAGTCAGATCTTCCGCGGGGGCTTTCAGAACGCTTATCTCGGTTATTACATCGGCGCATCTTTTGCGAATCAGGAATACATGACCGAGGCAATCCAGCTGATCCTGCGCTACGCTTTTCGCGAACTGAAGCTGCACCGAATAGAAGCAAACATACAACCGGCAAATGCCGCGTCGCTGGCTCTGGTCCGAAAAGCGGGGTTTAGATCCGAAGGATATTCTCCACGTTATTTAAAAATCGGCGGGCGATGGCGCGATCACGAGCGCTGGGCAATCACTGTGGAAGATTGGCGTGCTCGCACGCGAACTGTTTGACGAGGTATGCTTTCAGCCGTATTCCAGTTACACCTAACTAGAAAAATGACAATACAGCGACTCTGCACCACATTCGTCATTCTTTTGACCATTACAACTGCGAGTTGTATCCGCAAGAGCGGATCAAACGTGGGGTCAGGCAGTCCGTCGCCATCTTCCTCGCCCGCCGAGGTCACATCTGCCAACCAAATACCACGGCGAATGGGTACTATTAACGATTACGCAAATGTATTTGATGACGCCGCAACGAAACGATTGGAGACTATCGCGGCCGAGTTACTTCACAACGATGCAGTTGAAGTGGCATTTCTCACCGTCGATTCCACTGGTAAACAAACGATCGGTGACTACTCACTCGCGGTTGCCCGCGACTGGAATCTAGGCGCCGAAAATCACCGAGGAATGTTGTTAACCCTCGCTATCAAGGATCGACAGTGGCGCTTGCAGGTTAGTAACGCCTTGCTACCGGAACTACCCGGTGAAGTCACCAAAGAGTTAGGCG
>QHXL01000333.1:2034-14944 GCA_003222935.1 Acidobacteriota bacterium | reverse complement strand
TCGCCGCTGCTGCTGGGACCGCAGGCGTCCCCGCCTGCACGCGTTATCTACCAAGCACCAGGAGGCCAGAACCGCAGGCGGGGACGCCTGCGACCGCAGCACTAAAGTAATTTTCTTCTTAATAAATCCAAAGCTGCTTGAGACGCGCGCCAACGAATCAGATGTCGATCACCCGGTAATTTAAGTCTTCGATGTTCAGTTCCCATTTCTGACGCCAATGCGATGAATACCGTTCCGACTGGCTTCTCCTCGGTGCCACCCCCTGGCCCAGCGATACCGGTTATTGCCAGACCAAAGTCAGTTTGTGATCGTTTTCGAATTCCTTCTGCCATTGCCTCCGCAACCGGCGCACTCACCGCACCATGCTCAAGCAATAATATTGGCTCGACACCCAGCGTACGCGTCTTCGCATCGTTCGAATAAGTGATCGCACCCTCAATAAAATACTTCGACGAACCCGGAACATCGGTGAGTCGCTGGGCGAGTAGCCCACCAGTGCAACTCTCCGCCACGGACAAGGTGTAACCACCCACCGACAACTTCAGACCAACAACTTCCTCCATCTTTTCGCCGGCAAACGAAAACACCGCATTGCCAAGTTTCTCCTCCAGCTGCAGTACAACGCGATCGAGCAAGGCATTCGCTTCATCCTCCGTGCGACCACGCGCCGTCAGGTGAATTTCAATCTCACTCTGGTTGAAAAGTATTGTTGTTTGTGGGTTCTCGTACTGTGTGTAGACGGGAGCTATCTTCTCATCGACCGCAGACTCGCCAAGCCCCACGACTCGTAACATTCGTCGGACTACCCGAACACTACCCGCACGACTTTCGAGCCTGGCGATCACGTGATTTTCAAACATCGGTCGCATTTCGCGAGGCGGACCAGGCAGGAGAACTATGGCGGTGCCTTCGTGATCGATAAACATTCCGGGCGCTGTTCCGTTTGGATTGGGCAACACTTTCGCGTCTTCGATCACCATCGCCTGGCGAGAATTCCGTTCAGGCATCGCGACACCAAATCCCTGGAAGCGTTGCTTGATTTCTGCGAGTACAGCTTCGTCGAGCAACAACCTGCGACCAAGCGCGCGAGCGGTAATTTTTCGAGTTATGTCGTCTTCGGTTGGACCAAGTCCGCCGGTAGTGATGACCACTTTGGAACGCCGGGTAGCATCTCGTATTGCTTCCTCGAGGCGCGCACGTCACCAACGATCGTTTTTAACTTAACTTCGATACCTAAACGGTTGAGTCTTTCAGTGAGCCAGAGGCTGTTGGTGTCAGTGCGGTCCGGAGCCAAGAGCTCTGAACCGATGGCGATGATTTCTGCTGTTAAGGTTTCAAACAAATTGGGATACGGGGGTTAGTTGGATTGCTCGTCCTGCTGATTGTCGTAAATGTCGTTCAAGACATCCTGGATAGGCGGACGCATTTGCATTGGAGTGGTTGGAACAAAGGGTTGAGGAGTTGCTGTTGCACAAGTCATTTGCACGGGCGTAACAGACTCTCCCAACGCCTGTCGGCTTTCGGCGAGCAATGCAACGGCACTCTTTCGTCGCATACGCTCGAGCGATCTGATGGCTCCCAAAGTTTGTGGTGCAAATGAAGGTTCCGACTCAATCTTTCTCAGTATCGTTACATACCGGCGGAGTTGCGACGAAGGGTGAACTAGAAAGCGCTCATCAGAGTGTTCCTCGTCGACAACACGAGCGAGAAACTCTTCAGCCGCGGCGTGTTGATCGACTCGATGGTGCAATGCTCCAAGTGTAAATAAGTGAAGTGGCGGCGGGTCCGGTATTTCTTCAAGCGCTGCATGACCCTCTTCGAGTACTTCGGCAACTTCAAATCCGAACCACCGTCGATCTTCGCGAAGGATGGCGTCGGCTGCGAGATAAAAATCGAATATCCGCTCAACCTCACGGTTCTGCGCCTTGCGCGTAAACATAAAAACAACCAGGACTACACCACTAACAAAAAACATTACGACAGGCGCCACACCAGCTCCGTAGAGGATCGTCACAATCACAACAACCGCAATCGACTTCTGCACAAATCTCTTGTTGGCTGACTTCATAAAACTCGCCTCACTAATTCTTCAACCGGGCAATTACAGCACTACCTGCCTGCTCAGTTGTAAGGTTTCCACCGAGATCAGTTGTCGTCTCATTCGCGGAAATGGCATCACGAACGGCAACTTCAATTTCAACACTCTCTGACGGGAAGCCCAGGTATTCTAGCATCATCGCTGAGGTCAGAATAGATCCAACCGGATTGGCAATTCCTTTACCTGCGAGCGGCGGCGCACTGCCATGAACCGGTTCAAACAGCGAGACTTTACCGGGATGAATGTTGCCTGACGCGGCCAGTCCCAGTCCGCCCTGAATCGCCGCGCCAAGGTCGGTAAGAATGTCGCCAAAGAGGTTATTACTAACGATGACGTCATACTGAGATGGATCAAGAACCATGAACATCGCCATCGCATCAACGAATTGGTGATTTGTTTCTATTTCGGGATAACCGGCCGCGACTTCCCTGAACACGCGTTGCCACAGATCGCCACCAAACCGTTGCACATTAGACTTGTCGGCCATTGTTACGCGCGCGCGTTTATTTCGTTTGGCGTACTCGAACGCCGCGACAATGATTCGCTCGACACCGCGACGAGTGTTCACTTCTTCCTGAAGTGCAATCTCCTCACTCGTGCCCTTCTTTAGAAAACCACCGGCGCCGCAGTACGCGCCTTCAGTGTTTTCACGAAAGACAACAAAGTCAATTTCATCGGTCTTTCGATTCGCCAGAGGAGTAAGTCGCTCATTGAGAAGCCGTACCGGACGGAGATTGATATACAGATCGAGACCGCGTCGCATGCCGAGCAGAATGTCTTCTGCATGTTGATTTGAAGGAACGCGAGGATCACCAAACGCGCCGGCGAGGATGGCGTCGAAATCACTGGTGAGCATTTCGAGTGCGCCTTCGGGCAACGAGATGCCGTCACTCAAGAACTTATCGGCGCCCCAGTCGAAATGGACAAAGTCTAACTCGAGATCTCGTGTCGATTGCAGACGTTCGAGGACACGAACTGCTTGTTGAGTAACTTCTGGTCCGATCCCGTCACCAGGAATAACTGCGATTCGCTTCATAATTTTGCTTCAATATAGGTACGGAAAATGTCCGATAAACTTCAGTTTGTCGTGATCACCACTAGAAGCCGTCTGGCTAACATCACGACAAACTGAAGTTTATCGGACATTTCAAATCAAAACGGCACGCACAAAACCGGTACACGCGTACCTCGTAAGACTCGTTCGGCAGTCGAACCAAACAGCAGTTCTTCGGGAGGAATCGAACGACCTCTTACTCCCATCACGATCATCGGAAGATCCAGATCCCGTGCGATCTTTAGAATCTCAATGAACGGTGCCCCGACTACGATCATCTTCTCGAGCTCGACTTCACCGGTATCCAGGCCTTCTAGCATTGAGTCAAAACTGATTTCTGCCTGTTGCCTGAGACGTTCTCGTATGTCGTCCGAAGTGCCCAGACCGGCCGCGACCGTATCGTCGATGAAATGCTGATCTATGACGTGAAGCAAAGTCAGATCGCCATCCGGCGCGGCCATGCCAATCGCAACTCGGAGAGCGTTTACAGAACATGGAGAGAAATCGACCGGGACAAGAATTTCAGCAGACTTAATCATCTTCTAACCCCACTAATACATAGCATCTGCAGATTACACCGGAACTCACAGATTAATTTAAGTTTGAGCTCGCACATCACTTGGCAAATAAATCTGTGCAACCTGTGTAATCTGTGGATGCCAACGGGTTCTACTGCGCACTCGAGCGCCGTGGCGTTTGCCGTTCATGCGCAGCTATGATCGGTAAACTGGCCAACACCGTGTCGCCGACAATTTTCATACTCTGTGATGAAATCTTATCAATGGTATCGGTTGCCTTGTGCCAGTGTGGATAGTCGTTGAGTTGAATGATATCGACCGCACTGACACCCTGGGCCAAAAAGGGTTCGTGATCGTCACCGCCGACACCTTCATCACGATCCACAAAAATTTTCGTATGGCCCAACTCGCGTCCGGTTTTCCAGATGATGTCTTGCAGCCAGCGAGTGCTGGACGTGTCGCGACCTAACTCAAGTTTCTTGTATCCCATCATATCGAGCAGGATCATTGCATGAACGTTCTCGATCTCTTTGTTCGCTACTAACCGATCCGCGTAATGGCGACTGCCGTATGTGTTGTCAGGATTCTTGTCGCGACTACAATCGTCCCAGCCCTCACAAAAAGCTTCTTCACCATCGAAGAAAACAAATCGATAAGTCATCTTCGGCTTTTCTGAAAGACTCGCAGCGACACGAGCGATCTCCAGAAGAGTCCCAACCGACGCTGCCGGATCGTTTGCGCCCACAAACTGCATGTCCTTGTAGAACTTCGTGTCGTAATGGCTCGTGATCAGAATTACTCCACTTGTTTCACCGGCAATCTCGCCGATGACGTTAATCATCTTCTTGTTACCCTCGGGCGTGCTCGCATTAAATTCATCAAACGAAACCGGGACTCCATACGACTTCAATTCGTTCACGATATAGGAACGGGTTTTCTCCAACTCGGTTGAGCCTGGCGGTCTTGGGCCAAATTCGATCTGCTTCTTAACATGCGTCATTGCACGTTCGCCGTTAAAAGCTGAGGGAATAGACGGTGGCGTTGGAGTGGACGATGCAACTCCAATTTTTACCTCAGGGCTCGTCGGTTTTTCGTTCTTCGGACAACCGCCGAACAAAAACGGAAGCGCGATAACAAGTGAACCTAAAATACTTCTTGTTTTAAGAAACTGAATAATCGTGATGGTGGGGTCTCCTCGTTTCCTTTTTAAGGGTTCGCTTTTGAGTCTGACTTATTAGCTTTGGCTCGAGCCATGATTGAATCAAGCACTTTCGTGCCCGCAGCCAAAGGCTTTTGCATCGCAGCGTCGAGAGCCTCGGTCATGGTGATAGCTTCAAATTTTAATAAAGCTGCGATCTTGTCTTTCAAACCCAGTTCGGCAAACTTCCGTTCGATGTCTGCAGCCAACTCGGAATTTGATTGCGACTCTTTTGGTTTGAATGAACTGACCATGAGAACAATCTCACCGTGTCCCTCGATCTTCGTCTGACATAACATTCGCAGCGTGTTGCCGGGCTGGCTTAGACCAAGCAACTTCTCTTCGATTGCAGTTGGCGCGGAGAGCAGTTCGTCTCCGCTTTTGACAGACACTACGCAGGCCGGGCAGTCGCTTTTGCCTGACAGACATCCGTGTCCGAGTGGCGCACCCATGCGCTTCGCGGCATCGATCAAGTAAGTCCCCTGCGCAACAAGACCATTGATGCCGGAAGGCTCAAACGTAACTGAAACACTCATATTAGTTACCAAACCTTATTTGAAGATTCTTGCATTCTGAAATTACACCCGATGGAGTCGGAAGGCAAAATGAAGTGTCCGATATGCTTCAGCTTGTCATGACTTGATTTAAACGCCGTCATATCTCTAATCGGAATCACGACAAGCGAAAGCATATCGGACATCACTTAACTCGGAGCAGTGGAAACCAGGCCGGCATTGCCTGAAGATGATCGACATGGTCGGGAGCTGTGTTGCCGGCGTATCCGCGAACGTGCAAGCCTTTGACATCTACGACACTAAGTTGCTGCATTCCAATCGGTCCTTGTTTGAGTTGCGGCACTCGCGCGAGCCTTAGTTGATTCAACAAGTAATCGGCACATTCGGTCGTGCTCGCATAAGTGCCGGGAAAAATCTCTGAGTGAGTGAAGGTAAAGTTTTTCCTTCCAAGCGTCGCCTCGCGCGCAAACTTCACAAAAACATCTACACCCGCCGCATCAACCACACCGCCTTCCGCCAAACGCTTTCCTTCAGGGATGTAACTCGCATGCATCCCATCAAGCAGCAAAACATTTTGGACTAGCGCAAAGTACTCGGGCTTTTTCAGAATCTGCCGCACGGCGCCATAGCCCGCTGAGAATCCGGTAAGCGTGATGGACGACCAACCTCGTTTCAAACCTAGTGTCTTATTCGCTTCGTCTAACAAGGATTGAAACAATGTCTCATTCTCAAATGGTTGCCGATAGGCGTTTGAACCGGCTCCGAGTTGCACCGTGATTAGAACTGCCGCGGGGGATTGTCTGGCGATATGAAGCTCGATCAACCACGGCACACCGTGAAAGTGGATAACAAGCGGCACCGGCTTCTTAACATTAACCTTTGGACCAACAAAGAGACGCGCACCCTTTAGCGAAACTAGATCGATATGTTGGCCAGTCGCTTCAGTCTGAGCGATGCGAGGATGAGGGCGCGTTTGATCCACCGTCGGGGAAGGACTCTGGGATGATGGTTGTTGTGCCAGTGTGGACCAGGCATGTGTTTACTCTACAACACGAACGCTGCTGCTGGGACCGCAGGCGTCCCCGCCTGCGGTCCGCCTTAGCCGAAAGCCCGATTCACGCCTTCTTGACGGCAGGCGGGGACGCGGGCGCTCACAGCCCACGCCACTACTTAATTGCCATCACGCCACTAAAGAGGAGGTTCTGCTCCCGCCCTACCTAATGCTTCCCGTCGACCCGGCGCACCAGATTTTCAAAACGTGGATCTGATCTGAGCGGATCGAAGAACGGCTCCGCCTTCACATCGCGCACTACCCAGGAGCGCTCCAAATACGCTTTTTCCAACCACTCGAAAGCGCTCTCTTTATCTCTCAGCCCGATATAGATAATCGCCATGTCGCCTGGCTGGGCCAACTTCTCACTCAGCAATCTTTTGAGCTTTTCAAGAATTTTTTGTGCGCTGCTTCGATCGCCAGCCTTTTCGTATGTAGCACCCAACAACGCCAGGAGATGTGGCGCTTCGTTCGATAGCCTTACCGCTTTTTCAAACTCTGAAATAGCCTCCTGGTACATTCCTTTCTGCGAGTAGACCATTCCCAGGGTCCAGTGCGCAGGCACAAAGTCTCGATCTAATTCCAGTGTCTTCCGAGACTGAGCAATCGACTCGTCATAACGACGTGCAACGTAAAGAGTTTGGCCCAACTGCGAGTTGATAATGAGTGAGGTCGGATCCAGTGCTAACGCTCGCTGAAGTTCGCTCAGCGCATCGTCAAGACGACCGCGATGCAGAAGATATTCACCGTACCACTGATGAGCCGTGGCGTAGTTCGGATTCAGCCCGAGCGCTCGCTTAAATTGCATTTCGGCTTCGTCCCAGTCCCAATAATCAGCGGCGATAGTTGCCAGGGTAACGTGCGGTTCGGGTAGTTGTGGATCGAGTTCAATTGCTTTCAGTGCATAGCCTTTGGCTTTTGGCAGCGACTCCGACAAGGAAGCGTCAATTTGCCCGACCAGGACCACATAAGAATCCGCGAGACCTGCGTAGGCAAGCGCAAAGTTCGGGTCTTTCTCGATAGCCTGGTTGAAGAACTTGATCGACGTATTCAAAGAATCAGCAGTCCTCTTGTTCCAGAGAGAACGACCCTGAAGATATAGACTGTAGGCCTCGGTATTCTGAGAGTAACGCTTTGCCAGCAACTGCTTCTCTTCGCCCGTCACTTTCATGATCGCGTCTGCGACCTGTGTTGAAATGGACTCCTGCACGCTGAAGATATCCGTGAACTTCTCATCAAACTTGTCTGCCCATAGTTGTTGACCCGTCGCTACGCTCAGCAAGCGAACATTAACTCTTATTCTCTCCCCCGATCTCTGAATACTGCCGTCGAGCACGGCGTCCACTTCTTGTTCGCGACCGGCTGCCACAGCATCCTGCTGGAGTCCGTTGTATGCCCGCACCGCACTCGTCGGTCGCACCTCCAGGCGTTTCAGATCGCTCAACTTCATGATCAACGTGTCAGCTATTCCGAACTCAAGCCATTCGTCACGACCATCCGCGACCAACGGTTTGAACGGCAAGACTGCAATCGACTTAATTATTGGGAGGCGACTGGCCGAGGCGGGTGGTGAAGTCTGCCTTCTAAGAAGCAAGTAACCGGCACCAACCAAGAGCGCCAGCAGAACGCCGCCCAGAATCAATCGCAATCGCCTGTGGGCTTGTACCAGCGGGACTGCGCTTTCTTCCTCAACTGTGAGACTGGTGCGTGTGCGCTCTGTTACGACGACCTGGATGCTGTCGACCGGCATCGCCCTGACCGGAGCAATGAACCGATAACCTTCTCCGGGGATGGTGAGGATGTACTTATGTTCGTTCTTCTTCTCGCCGAGTAGTTTGCGCAAGTTTGAGACGTTAGTAGTCAGGTTCGTCTCCTCAACGATCGTGTCGCCCCACACTTCCTGCATCAACTCATCCTTCGACAACTGTTCCCCACTGCGTTCGACCAACACTCGAAGCGTCTCAAAGAGCTTCGGAGTTAACGAGACAGGCTCACCATCCCTGAACAACAGCTGATTTGTGGTGTCCAGTCTATACGCCCCAAATTCGTAGATGTGCGGTTTTTCCTCAGTCATTTTCGCGTTGAGAAGTTCCAACAAACTCCAAGGTGCTTTTAAAGGACTTCCAAGGACGACTCTCGTTACCGTCGGCCGCGATGAGGTAAGGGTCGTGGCAAGGCTGAAGGATGGGTTGTTTTTTCTGGCGCAACGACAGTCGCAGTGCTCCCCGGAACCGGTCTGAAGAACGGCGTCATTGTAGCCCAGCCGGATAGTCGAGAAAACATGGATTGTCACCTCAAAGAGACGGGATGAAGAGACTGCAACAGACCTTCACGACCGAAGTAGACACAACACTCTAGACAGAACGTCCGAAAGGAAAGAAAAGCAATGAAACGACTAACAATCGCAACTCTGTTTATCGCACTGGCCGCGTTGACCACGGTTGGTCTCCTTCTTGGAGCTGGTCAACACCAGGTGCAGGCACAGGACCAACAGCCGTCTCCAGTGCCTGACCGTATTTCGTTTGGTCTGGTGGGAATCACACACGGCCAAACAATTCGTCTGAGCGCAGCAAACACGACTATTCCCAACGACCTTAACTTCCCGCCGGGCCCCACTCGTGTGTCATTAACCTTTCTTGATGCTGAGGGCCGCCCCTTTCGCAGCCATGACGGTTCCGTTGTCCGGCGCGTCGTCGATCTCCAGCGCGGGCAGTCGACATTTTTCGATCTTAATTACGATGAACTAACACCTGGACCGAGTCGAGTACAACTTCGAGCGGTGATAACCGTGCTTCCTCCTGCCCCAACCAAATCTGACACGCCACCACCTATAGGAGATCGCATCGTGCCTTCGGTTGAAGTTATCAACAACGGAAATGCGCGCACGGTTTTCTTCATCGGCAATCCCGGTGTGATCCGTGGCTTCAATCCTCAACCTGATCCACCGCTCGACCGTTAAGCGCGACGAACCAGTCAACTCGAACCTAAGCCGAGATTCAAAAGGAGAAGTCATGAAAAGGGCTATGAAGATCCAATCGACAATTCTTTCAACGTTTATCTTCTGCATTCTGCTGCTCGTGTCACAGTTAGTTGCAGTTGGAAGCACGGTCAACCATCCTGCGGACGGCTATACATCGATCCAGGCTGCCGTCGACGCTGCGGGATGTGGCGGCACCGTATTTCTGGCATCAGGCACTTACAACGAGCGCGTCTTGATCCCTTGCGGCTTGAGTCTTATGGGCGCAGGCGTCGGCCAAACAATCATGGACGGTACGAACCTCACCGATGCGAATGGAACTCCCGTGATCGGCCTTGGTAATCACCCGTTCGTCGAATTTTCATTTACGCAAGACTATGAATTGGCGAACCTGACAATCAGAGCTGGTACAAACACGACACCGCAAGGTGTGGCTACCGGCTGGACCAGCAAAGTTAATATTCACGATCTTGAGGTGCTTGGCTTTCGATTCGGAATCACGCTCGATCTAACGTATGACGATCAGATTCACGATGTACTGATCGTAGGCGCTGGAGCAGCAGTCGCAAGCAGTCGTTGTATCTACGTGCGGGAACGGAACGTCGACGCCTTTCGGACACAACTTCCCGGCGGTCACATGAGCGGCCTGGACTTTCATCACAACGTACTTCAGGACTGCCAATCTGGTATCGAGCTCAATAACGCGACAGGTGCAGCAATACAGCACAACCGTATCGAACGAACTCGCTCTGGAGTAAGGGTGATTGGAGCAGATCTAACTGACATCCAACACAACTTCATCGCGAATAGCAGCCTCGCAGCAGTCAATATCTCGAACTCTGTGTCGGCGACGGTCCAACAGAATACATTCTGTTCAAACTTTTCTGCGGTTCGTTACGGACAGAGCTCGACGCTTCTCTATGGCTTCGCTCCGTCAACAAACAACAAAGTCCACCACAATACCTTCGGCTTGAACGGTAACGGCTTTCTCTTCGAGGACACCTTGCTCGGCCCCGCCAACACCGAGAACAAAAACGTAGTCAGCGCCGATGCATGCCAGTAAGCACTTTTGTCGGGGCGTCCCTCCGTGGGCGCCCCTTCTTCACCAGGCAAGACTAAAGCTCAGCAAGGGGCGCCCACAGAGGGACGCCCCGACATAAACTATTTTTGTGTATTGCTGCATCGTGCGCTAGAATCCGCACTCTTCGATCGAACAAAGGCGTACAAGGGTGGCAGCACGATCCCCATCAAGCTGCAACTTCAGAACGGCAGCAACGCCAACATCTCATCAGCAAGTACGCCATTTTTTTGCTCGTGAGCTTCGACTGATGAAGGGCAATACAACAGCGCCAGTGATCGACTCCGGCAACGCAAACCCCGACTACACCTTCCGCTGCGACGCAACACTAGGCGGTGCAGGTGGAGGTTACATCTATAACCTGAGTACGAAAGGATTGACTCCAGGCCAGTATGTCTTGAGCTTCTACGCCGGCAGCGATCACTCGTTCTTCTACTCAGTGAAGTTTGAAGTGAAGTAAGACGAGTCCATCTTGACCCTGTAATCCAACGAGGCCGTTGTTGCAAACGAATGTTTGTTGCAACGGCCTCGTCGCATTCAAGTCTCGCTCGCTGAACGGATATGCGGATGTCCGGGGACGACTACCTGAAGTTAGTGACTAGCATCATCTCCCGGTCGAGTTCGCCTCGGCAGAAGACCAACTGCTTACCGTCACTCGACAAGTCAAAGAAATAAATAAGGCCCGAAGTGAAATTTGTGAGCTGCTGTGGTGGGCCACCTGTCAAAGTTTGCTGCCAGATGTTCGAGACGCCCGACGGCTTTTGATCACCGTACAAGACGCCCTTCCCGTCTCGCGTCCAATGGATGGCCTGCGAGAAGGGATTATCGAAATCCGCGGAGTTCGGCAGGACGTCAAAAGTCTTGATTGGATCTCCGCCTTCAACGGGAATGATTGCCAAGCCTCGCAGTGCTCCGAGTGAGGCGAACGAGGCTATTAATCGCCCGTCGGGGGAGAGTGCCGGTGTGTATGTAGATTTATCGGTTATGGAAACTGGCTCACTACCACCTTGAATCGATACCTTCCAGAGGCCTCGCTTATTTTGGTCGGTGCGCCGGTAGATCACCCAGTTACCGTCAGGCGTAACGTAGGGAAAATCCTCAAAACTGCCGTGGGTTAATCGCACGGGATTGCCGCCGTCCCGATCCATTTTCCATACGTTTACTGGACCACCACGGTCCGAAGTGAATACGATCTCACGACCATCACTCGAAGCAGAAGGATAGTAATTGTTTCCGGCGTTAATCGTCAGTCGAGTTGACTTGCCACCTACTGGGTCCAACTCCCATAAATCCCATTTGTCCGGCGAACGTGATGTGTAAAGAATCTTTCCATCTGGGGTCCAGGACATTCCATTGAACCCATCGCCGTTGCTTGAAGGCAGCTGAAGTACACTTTCGGCCCGATCATCCTGCGCCACCCACATACTCGAGTTGATCGTATTCTTTAAGATCAGCAACTTGCTTGAATCTGTTGATTGGCTGAGCGCGTAATAGACGTAGTCGTTTGTGTCGTCGGTGATGTTGCGCGCGTGCCCACCAGGATATGAGATCTCCCAGATCTGCATCGGTTGACCTTCACGATCAACCGCCGTCGCCAAAATACCGCTACCATCCGCAAGCCACTTCACCGCAACGAGTTGACTCCATCGTTGCGACGTTATTGTTTCGATCTCTCCACTATCGATGTGCACGGCGACTGCGCTGGCATAGTAACCATTCGCATCAAGTGAGCGTTGGCCCAGGGCAATGAGCTTCCCATCGGACGACCAATTCGGAAAATAAAACACTGCCGGGAATTTCGAAGTGGCGAGTGTTTGTTCATCACCGCCGTCCTCGTTTGCAACAATCAGTGCAGCCTCTTTTAGAGTCGTGTTGCGTCTAATGAAAGCCATGCGCTTGCCGTCGGGCGAAAGCGTGACCGCACTATTTACTCCGATGGTGACTTTCTTCACCTCTCGGGTCGAGATGTTCATTTTATAAAGGGGCGCTTGCAGGAATTCGTTCATGTTTGTACCGAACGCGCCTCCGGTGAAGTAGATGCTTTTACTATCCTGGGTGAAAACAACCGCGTTGTAGCCCTTCTCAGTTGGTGGTAACAACTCAATCTCGGTGTTGTCAGTTAAGTCCTTGAGCCTACCACTCCACAAACCTGCCGCATTCATTGAGCCATAAATCAGATATCTACCGTCTGGCGACAGTTCCCCGCCACCGGTTTTTCCAGTAACCGTCACCTTCACAATCTTTCTATCTGCACGTGGTGAGTTTTGAATTGAAGGCTTGAATCTAAGGTATGCAACACTTCCAACGAGCACGAGAACTACAAGCAGCGCGGCAACGCGGCTAAAACTAAAAAGCTTTCCTGTACTTCGATTGGTAGCAAGTGATGTTTCTTTCCTTGTCTTACTCGTAAGCAATCCAGGT
>QHXL01000333.1:0-1946 GCA_003222935.1 Acidobacteriota bacterium | reverse complement strand
TGAAGAATCGATTTGGTAGCGGAAGAAAGTCGAGAGTCATCCGCAGAAAGCGCCGGTGGATCACTCTTCAGAATCCCTGCCAACACATCGCTGCCAGTTTCGCCTGTAAATGGAAGTTCGCCACACAACATTTCATAGAGCGCAACACCGAGGCTCCAGACATCGGTCCTGGCGTCAGACTTCACCCCGCGGGCCTGCTCGGGAGACATATAGCGAGCGGTACCACGAATGACCCCTGGCTCAGTCTCGTTCATGTCAGGAACAAAGTCTGACCGACGGATGTTGTTTGATTCGAGATCAATCTTGGCGAGACCAAAGTCAAGGACTTTCACGAAGCCATCGCTCCGGATCATGATGTTTTCCGGCTTTACGTCTCGGTGAAAAACACCTACTGCATGCGCCGCAACCAGCCCTCGCGCGACCTGGGAGGTGATATCGATTACTTCATCGAACTCCAGGCGACCACCCCGGAGAAGTTCACGCAAAGTAATGCCCTCGATGTACTCCATCGCGATGTAATGACGGCCGCCAAACTCACCAACCTCGTAGATGTGGGCGATGTTAGGGTGTGAAATAGATGAGGCCGCACGAGCTTCTTGCTGGAAACGCGCTATCCACTCGGAATCGCTTCCCATTGAAGTCGGCAAGAACTTTAATGCTATGCGACGCCCGAGCCGTAGATCGCGTGCGAGATAGACGTCGCCCATGCCGCCCCTACCGATTCTGCTTTCCACTGTATAAGGACCGATGTTCTCGCCGGCCAATGTCTGAGAATCGCGTGCGGCATAGAGATTTAAACCCGCACTCAACCGGCTGTCCTCGAGAAACTCGCCTGGCTGTTCATGCGATGAGATCAGAGACTCCACTTCATCGCGAAGGTTTGTGTCCCCGCCGCACGCGTTGGTGAGGTAAGTCTTCCGATCTGCCAACGAGTACCCCAGGGCCTCATGGAAGATTTGTTCGATCTTTTCCCAGCGATCAGAATCCATTCTGCTCCATTGTCACTTAAGGCAGGCTCCCTGCTTACTTACGCGACAACCACCGATCAAACTGATCTAATTTGGAAAGGTAAAGACGACTCGAATAACGATCGGGCCTTTTCAGGTTTGCCGGCTGACCTCTCGTCGAAGCCAGGCCTTCGCCATATTCCAATGACGTCTTATCGTCGGTTCGGAGATCCCGAGAACTTCAGCAATCTCCTCCATCGTTAGTCCGCCAAAGTAACGCATTTCAACGATGTTGCTCTTTCGCTGATCAAACTCGGCCAACTTGTTCAGCGCATCATCAAGCGCAATTAACTCCGCTGACGGTTTGTCTGAACTGATGAAGACTTCAGACAGCGAGACCTGTTGGGCATCTCCTCCGCGCTTGGCCCGATGCTGAGCCTTCGCGTGGTCCAACAGGATGCGACGCATTAACTTTGAGGCTATTGCGAAGAAGTGGGACCGATTCTGCCACCTCACGTCTCTTTGATTGATCAACTTGAGATAGGCCTCGTTAACCAGGGCAGAAGTCTGCAGCGTGTGACCCTGGTTTTCTCTGTTCATGTGGTGATGGGCAATGCGATGCAGCTCCGCATCAACGATCGGCATTAGGCGGTCGAGAGCTGTTTCATCACCGTTACCCCAGCCTACGAGCAACTCAGTCACTTCGGAAGTGGAACGTTTTTCCATACCCGGGGTGTCAGTCAGCTAAACGATGTCCACAAAGCACAGACCTGGCGCAAACGAATTCCGATATCAGCGAAATGTTTTTGGCGGGACTCTACGAGAAGGCTCACAGCGAAGGGGTGAGAATCCAGCGGCACAGTTTCAAGGCTTCAGAGAATAGCAAAACAACACCAACAGCAACAGAGCGTGTCCAACATTATGTTCGATAGTGCTGTGGCCTCCGACATCACGTCTGCACCTGTTTTAACGAAGTGGAGGAAGGTTCGAAGAAAACTT
>QHXL01000643.1:3441-3917 GCA_003222935.1 Acidobacteriota bacterium | reverse complement strand
GACGGCCACTCGCAGGTTGAACACCAATCTGGAATTTCAGGTCGGTGAAAAGTGAGCCTTCGGATGGAGTGCTTGGAATAATGAAGAAAGTACCGTCGCCTATATCGGGATCTCCCCACACGGAAATCATGTAAGGACCGACTTGCTGGTCCACCAGCAACGGAATCGGTGGACCGTCGTGGCCACGGACCGGCACTGCCACTAACAGGAGTAGCAACCCCAATGCGCAGCAGCGAAGTGTCTGGAGTTTAGTTTCCACCCAGAAGAGTTCCTCGCATTTCCATTGGTTGTGACATCAACCAAATCGCGAAGCCCCACATCATTACCGATACAGTCGCCCAGGTAGCGAATATCCTGCCCGGATAATTCGATTGTTCTGACTTTGCCAGTCCATGACCGACTAGTAACGAACCCGTTAAACCAAGAGTTAGGAACCCATACTCGAAAATATGGACCATTGGTTGTGACAACCCGAC
>QHXL01000643.1:1137-3382 GCA_003222935.1 Acidobacteriota bacterium | reverse complement strand
GTGGGCCAACCAGATGCCGAAGCCAAGTGGTACCAACGCAAATGAGTAGCGAACGGCGAGGCTCAACGGATTGCTCTGACGCCTGCTAAAAACGTGTGTAAGCCACGAGGCTAATCCAATAAGCAAGACGGGTTCGAGTACAAGGAACAGACCAAAAATCAGACCTAGCACCGGCGCTTCTTGATTGATCCCAAACGACCGGGCGATTGACTGTTCTAACGCATAGATCGGGCTCACCATGCCGAATGCATTAAGCAGCGCGCCGAAAGAGAAAACGATTATGAGTGCAGCTAGATCCTTACGACGCGAGATAAAACCCAACCCAGATCGAAACGGATCGATCGTTAACTCTTCAGCAGGCACTCTCGCCAGGATGCCTACGTTATCGTGAGGACATGCTTGCACACAGTCGAGGCAAAACGTGCAATCGAGATTGCCTGTCTTGCGCGGTTGGAATAACGCCAGTTCACATCCACGTTGGATAGTTACGAGATTATTGCCAGGTTGCCTGGAACCACGAATGCAGTCTTTTGTGCGGCAGGACGTGCAAACATCCTGATCGCGAACCTTCACTTCCAGCGGGGAGAGAGTGGAGGCAACAAAATTGAACTGTCCTATGGGACAAACAAACTTACAGAAAGTTGCCTGCTTGAAAAGTCCATCGATAATCAACGCGCCGACGAAGTAGGAGATGATCAGCCATGCAGTCCACCACGGGGATGACCAAAGATCGAAGAGTTCGTACAAAAAGAGTATTGAGACGAATAGCCCAACGGCAAGCCACTTGTTGCGCAGACGTCGCGGCCAATTCCAGGCTGGTCGAAAGAATTTGCGCGCGGCATTCCGCACTAACATGAACGGACACGCTAGGCAAAAGAAGTTTCCGGCGACGAGCAAGGTCAAGACGAGTGCGCCGCGAAAATGAACCCAGGAAAGGGTTGTGGCGAGATTCTTCGGTGCGAGCGATGGTCCAAACAGGCCGTGCAGGATCATCACAACAGCAACTAGAAATAACGGTATCTGAAGAAGTGTGCGCGCATGTCGCCAGTGGAGGAAGGTGCCAATTACAGGAAGACGCAGTAAATCAAAGCGACGGATGGGAAGAGGTGGCTTAGCCGGAAGATGAGATTCTTGCAGGGACAAATGACTTAATCGGAGCGTACTCCCTTGAATTCAAACTGCCGTTCAAATTGTTGTCCGTCAGCGAGACGCACGTGAACGGTCATAACCCAGTCGCCCGCCATCGAGAATTCAACGACTCCCCGATAACTTCCCGCTGCAACCTCTGTCGCATTACTGAAAACAGGTGCCATGCCCGCGTGTGACATATTTCCCTCGAGACTGACTTGAGCACCCGGGATCGGCTTACCCAGAGGGTCTGTAAGCTTCAAAGAAACTGTCTCTGGACCAACATGGAAAGCGTGCGGTTGTCCTTCAAGTTGAATCGTGACCTGACTACGAGGCTGAGAAGGTTTGCGACAGGCTGATGAAAGCACTATCGCAGAGAAGACTAAAAGAACAAGAGTCTTTCGAGCAGGAACGAACGCAATCTCTCGCACCACATTCATGCCGCCACTGTCTTCAGCGACGAAGACTTTAGCGCACAGGTGCAGCCGGCATGTGTTTCTCCAGCAGGAGGCACCAGGTGGTAATACATTGCAATCACCATGGGTATAAACACAATTGCATTGTAGAAGAGATGGATTTCAACGCGTGTCAACGCGTGACTTTGGAAACGCCATCTGCAAGAAACTCACCGGAACAGGTGAGCCAAACCAGTAGTGACCAGTAAGTGCCTGCCATTGCAGCACGAAGTGTTCAATGTGGTGCCAGAACTGAATTACCAGCGCGATAGTCCACCACTTTCGCGATGTTCCTGTAAAGCCACGTCTGAACAGAAACAAACCTATGATCATCACCAAAGCATAGCCGTAGTGCATCACTTCAGTAGTGACCAGCCAGGGGAACCACAATCCGAGCACGCCGTTGGCTTTTGGCCGCGGCCATCCCAGAATATAAATCTGAACCGCCTGCGCCAGGTGTTCGGCCCAATGGGCCAGCACGACCACCATGAACATCTGCAATGATCGCTTGTGCCACACCGTGTTGAGTTTATTGAGAAAGCCACCATCAGCTGTGGCAGTGTGGTTAGATAAACTTGAGGTTGAAGCAGCCATGGGGAATTGCTCTCGTCCTTTCAGCAACCTGAAACGTCGCTTAGTCTAATACGACTGGCAAATAATTT
>QHXL01000643.1:498-1051 GCA_003222935.1 Acidobacteriota bacterium | reverse complement strand
GAGATCAATCCCTTCCTACACCAAGCGCGTCGGCGACGCGGTTGATGTAGTTAAACCAGGAAGCAATAAGAGTGATCTGAAGAATGCCTTTATCGTCAAAGCCCACCGCTCTCAATCGTTCGTGATCTTTCGGTGAAATACGGGTAGCGTCTTTGGTGATTTGCACCACGTAGTCGAGCATTACGCGGTTTTGTTCCGAAATTGGCGCGCTCTTGTAATCATCCTGCAGCGCTCGAACCATGTCCTCATCAAGTGTAACGCGACGCAGAAACTCTGCGTGAGATTCAATTCAATAATGGCACCGGTTTGTTACTGAAACCATCGTCGCAATCATTTCATGCTGCTGTCTCTCGAGAGGGAGGTCAGGCGACATCAAAGAACCAAAAGTGGCGAATGCGTGGTGCAGCGCATCGGGGATCAGACTGTGCGACTCGACAATTCCGGCTGATTGTCCATCAGGCGTTGGATGAACGGGTGTCGCGTATTCAATCGGGTAAAGATGGTGCTGTGCCTCACCAGCCTGCCGTACCTTTTCATCCTCTGCTGCTGAAAT
>QHXL01000643.1:0-484 GCA_003222935.1 Acidobacteriota bacterium | reverse complement strand
AAATAATAAACTGGCACACCCAACGCAACTACGGCAGCGCCGAGGAACGATTCTTTAGGTTGTCCGACTCCCAACAGAATCAACATTACCAAAAGCAGTAACAGAAATACGACCGGCGTGACCGGAAACCCTGGAGTCGAGTATTCCAACACGGCTGTGTGTCGTCGTCGCAGCAAGAACAATCCAAAAACCGTCAACCAAACAAAGACGAGAACAATGAAAAAGAAATAAGAGATGATCTGATCGAAGGTCCCACTCAAAACAAGTACTGAGGCGAGGATGGCCTGAAGAGCAATGCAGCGCGCCGGGGTATTAAATCGCGGGTGAATCGCTGCGGCCTCCGGAAAGAACAGCCCGTCGCGAGCCATCGCAAAATACACCCGGGGAGCAGACATGATTATCGTGGCCAAACTTCCCACCACCGCCACAATCACAAACCCGGCGAAAACGATTGCTCCCGTTCGTCCAAACAGAACTTCCCCAA
>QHXL01000642.1 GCA_003222935.1 Acidobacteriota bacterium | reverse complement strand
GTTGAGGCCATCTGCGCGACCTCCACATCCGAGGCGCCGAGCGAGCGCATCATCTTCACCGCATCCAGCATTGTGATAACCGAACCAGCAATACTCCCTGCACTGTTGCTTGTTCGACCTTCCCTGACCGCAATGGTCTCTCCCCAAATTTGATACTCGCCGTCACCCTTACCAACTGCCGCGATCGAATCACTAATCAAACTCAATCCGGGACTTCCCTTCACCTTCATCAATAATTTCAAGATCTCGGGATTAAGATGAACACCATCCGCGATGATGTCGCAGGTAACATCATCTCGAGACATTCCCCAACCGATTGGACCAGGACTGCGATGATGCAGTGGCGCCATTGCATTCATGAAGTGGGTCATGTGTTTGGCGCCGGCAGAGTGAGCTTGATTCAAGAGTTCAAACGTAGCTCGAGTGTGACCGATTGAAACTACCCAACCACGTTTAGTGAGTTGACTGACTAACTCGATACCTCCGTTGACTTCTGGCGCCAGGGTGATCATCTTCGCACTCGCTGGGGGAACAACCAGTGAATTCAGATCGTCGGGACTCGAGTACGTTTTGAAGTATTCCTGGTGTAAAGCTCCACACTGGGCCGTATTCACAAACGGTCCTTCATAGTGCACACCCAGAATCCGGGCACCACTCGTCTTCATCTCCTGCGCCCTGGATATCACGGAGATTGCGTGTGCATATTCGCCATCGCTGGCTGGAACAAAAGTCGGGAGCCAGCTTGTTACACCATTCCTGCCTAAAAACTTTGCAATCTCGACGAGGCCCTCGACATCCGCATCCATAACGTCGACGCCAACAGCGCCATGAATATGAACATCAATGAAACCCGGAAACAGCGTCAGACCAGATAGATCAAGTGCTTCAGCATTTCTCGCGTTTTCAGTGGTTTTCTGAACACTGGTGATTCGGCCCGATTGAATCTGAACAGAGCCGCCGTCGAACACGCCATCTGGAACCACCACGCGCGCATTCCTGAGAAGTAGAGTTGATTGCTGCTTCATCTGATTACCTACTAAAAAAAAGCGCCCGCAGAGATTGTAAACCTCTGCGAGCGCTCAAACGTCATCCCGAGTGGGATGTTTTCATTAAAAATTAACTTTCAAACCAAACTGCATGATCCGTGGATCGCGGAAACTAATTACCTGGCCGTATGTTGCCGAGTTTCTGGCCGTACTCAGGTTCCGGAAGTTTGTGTGATTAAGAACATTGAAGGCTTCCGCTCGTAACTGAATCTTCACGTTCTCGCTGACTTTGAAGTTTTTCGACATCGTGAAATCAACCCGCGTTGTTGGCGGTCCATTAACTGCTCCTCTAGGCGCATCGCCTGGAATATTCTGAATTCCAGTAGCATTCTGGGGAGCGAAGCATTGAGTATTGAACCACTGCTCAACCGTATTCGGCGCATTGGCGTTAGGATCGCACAACAGTAACGGACGACCTCTAAGACCAATTCCGGCAGGATCATAACTGGCACTAGTTACTGAAAACGGCAAACCGCTGGTAGCGCTGATAATTCCCGATGCTTGCCATCCTCCGAGCACCTTGCCAATAAAGTCCTTCTGGCTCTGGTAGAACGGAAGCTCGTAAACATAGTTCATGTTGAAGACATGTCGTCGATCAAGAATCGCGCGACCATATTCAGCACGAAGATTGAGAAGATCCTGTGGTGCAGCGCTGACCGAAGACGTCTGGTTGTCAGTCAGGTTCTTGGACCAGGTATAAGCAACATTGATCTGCGATGCTCCCGTAAATCGTCGCTGCGCGTAAAGTTGCATCGAGTGATAGTTCGAGTTGTATCGGGACTCGAGAATATTCACACTTCGATAACCTCGATACGGTCGGACCTGATCGAGAATCGCTGGAGTAGCGGTGAAGGCTGTTCCCGGAGTCAGGCAAGGCACCGTTACTGCACCGGGTGTTTGCAGCGTATCCGCACCTTGCGCGCACTGTATTTTCGTAGCTAGCCCCGGCGGCAAGTCATTCTCTTCTGCGAATCCAATCAGGTGAGTACCCTTCGAACCGTAATATCCTGCAGTGACTACAGTCTTACTCCCAAACTGATGCTGAATATCCAACGACCAGTGTTGCATGTACGGTGTATCAAAATCAGCTTGAATGGCACGACTGACAGAAATTGTTGCTGCTGAGGCAACAACAGACTGACTTGGCGGCACAGGGTTATCCATCGTAGTCAGGGTCGTAGTCTTAACTTCCTGGAACGGCGGATTGTTTGCCAGCAACTCAATCGTGCTCGCAGGAGTTTGTTCATGGTACATACCGTAACCTGTACGAATTACAGTTGTACCTTTTCCAAATGGATCCCATGCTAAGCCGACTCGTGGAGCATAGTCGTGCTTGGAAACCTGATAGACGTATTTACCAAACGGTGATGCGATCGGCGTGCAGTTAAAGGCGGGCGGGCCAGTCTGGTAGTTCTGTGAATTCACAATTAATCCGTTACAGAAATTGCCGCTGCCGACAACGCGGTTAGCCGCACCCGTTACTCGAGGCGCCTGGGCAGCACTCCAAAGGCTCGGGACAAAATTGGAAAGCAGACCATTCTTATCGTAAGCCGGTCCAAAGTAGGAATAACGAACACCGTAATAGATCGTCAGGTTATTTCTTGCTCTGAATTCATCCTGCGCAAACCACTCCAGGTTCTTCTGACGAAGATCAACTTCGACATCCAGTTTCGACTGGGTGAACGTAACGTTGTTTCCCTGGAGATAGTTGGCCCACTGCTGATAGAGATTATTGACTGCCGTGTTCGCAACGCCCGTGGCGCGAACGAGTGCCGGTGTGCCCACGGACAACGCCGTGTTATTAAACGCACTGAATTGTCCCTGGTTTGTTCCAGACAGCGCGTTTTCGTTTTTGCGGTAGAGAGAATAAACGCCGCCGAACTTCAGACTGTGTGCTCCCTTAAGCCACGTCACACTGCCACTCATGTTCTTCTTCCATGAGAAGTTATCGTAGTTACTAAATCCGGTCAGGTTATTGAATGTGCCGGCCGTGAAAGCAACGATTGGCACCACGTCGCGTACGCTCTCATACGGAAGATTAACTGCAATTGGAGAAACATCTTTAGAAATCAATCCAATTGTGTTGGTAAAGATTGCGCCGAACCCGTAAGCATATCGACCTTCGATTACTACCCTTGGACTAACGGTGTAGTTCATAGAGAAGGTGTGAGTCTTACCTGGAGAGTTGGATTCCATGCGATTAACGAACGGCAAGCCTGAGCGCGTACCGATCGAACCATCGGCATCCAGGGTCGGAATCTTGTCGTTTTGGAATCGATAGAAGAAATTCAATGCGTCGTTGAAACTGTGATCGATCTTGATTATTT
>QHXL01000641.1:1589-3496 GCA_003222935.1 Acidobacteriota bacterium | reverse complement strand
AAGAATTTGGCCTAACAGACAAATATTTGAGTATCGAGGGCGAACGAAAGAAAACAATTAACCGCGCAAAGTCAGACAGGCTTGAGGGTTTGTTCCTACCTGAAATTAAGGCAGACTTGAAAGCGCGTCCGACGGTAATGTTGATGGATCTTGTTCGAGACGTTGAGAAGATAGCTAATGAATACGTCAAACATAACTGTTTTCAGAAGGATGCCTCAGACGAAACTGATGGGGACGATATTCCTGCCGGCACTTTCCTGAAATTCACTCCAGGTGTCTTCTTTGTTGAAGTTGATGTGTTTGCTGATCAAAGGATCTTTCACCAACAATTGCGCGGCACTTTCCTTGAGGAGACTCTGGAGTTAAATGAGTCTCACGCCAAAGCCATTTATGCAATTGTGATGAAGAACCTCTTCTGTTTGCCTGACAACAAAGAATCAAAGGAGGTTTTTAAGCAATACGTCGAGAAGATTGCGCAGCTCGGTGTACGCTTCTATTTCTCGGATGATGCAGACAAGAAGCTCGCCCAAAGCCGTTTCGTCACAACCTTCGCATCCTTCTATCGAAGCTACATTGAGAAGAATTATTTCGACTTGGACTTCAAACCTATCGTAAAAGACGATGCGCAGTCACTCAAACAACGATTTACCGACGGAGAGATCCTGTTGCCCTCCGATCAGGTGAACAACAAGGGCTGGAAGCGAATTACTGATGTTCAGAAGCTAAGGAATTTCATTGAACAGGGGTACCAGTTTTTTGGGTATGACGATTCGATATACGACTACGTCAAGTTCGACACTTTGCCAGAGAAGCAATTAGCAGACTACTCGGACGCAATCCTTAGACTGTCTGACACCGAGCAACGCTTCTGGGTTCGCAATGATCGTCAGGTCTATTTCTATTACGGCACCCGACGCTACTATCCAGACTTTCTCATGTTTCGAAATGGAATCATTTACGCCTTAGAAATCAAGGGTGAAATCTATTCCGACACTAAGAAGAACATTTTGCTGTCGAGGCTGAACACGATTGACGGCTATCGGGGCGTGCTTATCTATTCGGATTTCATGAATCGGGTTACCAGCGATACTCCTTTTGAAGACTTTCTCAAGGGCGCAGATCTGGACGCTGAAATTCGCCACGGTAAGGAGCGTTTGATTGAAGAAGTGGCCGAAGACGATAAGTTCGTTCGCTACCTACCGGCTTACACTCCTGAAAAAGCCTATCGCCGATTTGTACAGAAACGGTCAAAAGTAAGAATAGACGGATGGCTTAGGGTCTTGGAAAGACATGGCAACTATTCAGATGACTACTTTGTCGTCCAGATGAAGGGTGACGCACTTAGCCCGGAACTATCACATAACGAATGGGCGATATTTGCAGCGGGTCGTGGCCCAGGAGAAGCAATCGACAAGATCGTTATTTTTCACCACGCTCACATTAATGATGAACGGTTCGGTAGGGTGACAATTAGGAAGTTTGGATTCAAGAGGACGAAACCGCCAAGCGGACTATTCGAACAACTGACTGTGTTTCTAACGTCAACTTCGGAAGAGACTCCGTCCTTTGAGGTGAATGATATTACCGCAGACTCTGGTATTGAGATCGCCGGTGTTATGGTTGCCACAGCCTAAATTCCACAGAACATCAGCGACAAAGCTGACGTGCGGCTTTGTCGCTTTAGCTCGGTTGTTAAGGGCACTTCGCCGGTTTGGGTACTTTCAGTTAACGATTAGCCGAAGGAACTATAAGCTCTTTTTGGTGACCTACCTTGGCGCAAGTCCGTTGGTGACAAGATCAGCTTTCTGGTAGGATCGAAACTAGGCAATGGTAAAACCGATCTATGCGTTGAAGGAGGTTGAAGTAAATCCTTAGTGCCCTATTTTCTAAACGTATTCTCTCCAGAA
>QHXL01000641.1:0-1421 GCA_003222935.1 Acidobacteriota bacterium | reverse complement strand
TTAGCTTGGCTCGCTAAAGAGAAAGCTATTCCCATACGTGACGATAGAGTTTGGAATACTCTATCGTTTACGCGTGGACGCGAGAAGGAGTTGTCACAGTGGACTAGTACCTTGCGCACAAGCCTGAAACAGCTCGACGATTCCGACGCTCGATTCATTGAGGAGTTTGTTTTCTTGCAAGCTAACAATGGTCAGGTTTTCGAGATCGATAAGCAGAAGCATCCGGTCTCCCTGTCTTGTACCGCGCACCAACTTTAAGGCTCCAAGCGATCGAAATTTTGGCTCTAGCGAGGTCCGTTCGGCTCAATGGCACGACCAACGACACCGATTGGCTATAGCAATGCTGTTCAGTGAACCGCGAAATCCTCGTATACTCACTTAAAGATTCGCGGAATTCTTCGACTTTTGCTTTATGACGAAGTGACTACTCGGGCCTTCGGTTCCGCGCACACTACTGCAAAATGTATTCTGAACTTGTTATGTCGTTCGCGTAGACATGTGAATGCCAATGAAGTGGGGTGGCTTCGGAACTTGGGTTGATTTTAACTAAAGGTTCTCACTTCAGAATATTTCGTTAACAAGGAGGGTTTCAGCGCTAGAGTAGTTATTCGTATCTTCACGGCACGAAGTCTCACGGTGGATCAACAACTCTTCGAAAAGATAATCAAGAAGTGGCGTAAAAGGTCTAATCCGACTGAAACACTCACACTCAATCAAATCGCTAACATGGTTTTGCTGAGTGGTAGTTCCAAGAATGCGAGCATCATCGGCACAACCTTAAGCTTGTTCATTCAGTACTTCTACCCGCCTAAAGGGTCCTATGGGCACAAGTGGGGCGTCAATTGGACCACTGTGCAACGAGATCATCCGCACCTGTTTGATCAGCAACCTCGACCGGGACAACCTCCCGAGCCACCGACATCACGGGAGTTACTCGATGACATGAAGCTCGCGCTGACAGATGAAATTGCAGAGGTTAAGAGGGAACTTAACGATCACCCCCTCAATGCTTGGGTCCAACACGAGTTGGGAATGGCTGGAGATGGTTCCTTTCTTTACGAATCCTATGTTGAGTTACCTAGAGATACTGAATTTCCCATTCCAGAAGGTGTGGGAATCTTTTTGAAATTTCCCAGGTCCGTGGACCCTTACTTAGTCGAAGCAACGCTGCTTAGTTACGATGCACTCAACTCGTTGATTATCTTCGAAGTAACTCGTCCGCTCTCTTCGAGACATGTGGGCACGCAGTTCACTATTATTCCAAGGTTGGAAGAGCTCTTGGTTGCGTTAAAAGCCCGCCTGTCCGCGCTTGAGTCAGCGAAGGCTGCTCTTTCATGGCGTCTACTGAGGGGTGACTTCACACCTGAGCGTAGAAGCTGGAATGGCCCGGTTTCAAAACTGGGTCTAGACAATCCGCAGTA
>QHXL01000640.1 GCA_003222935.1 Acidobacteriota bacterium | reverse complement strand
GAAGGACATTGGAAATCGGTAAACTCGACAACTGTAACGGGCGCTCCAATTGGTCCCATTGAAGGATCATCATCCACACTAACCGCCTGAACCGGCTGAACCGGTTCGGAAATCAACCAACTTAACTGTGCGTTCTTACGCAGCTGAGTGGAAAGATCTTTTTCCAATCGTTGTCGATCTTCATTTTGCAGATAGACCACTAATTGATTTCGAATTGAATTGAGATCACCAGCGATACGCGACTTGTTTTCATCATAAAATTTAGCTACCTCGGCTTCAGTAGGCGTTTTGACCTTTTCGCTGATCTCCTTACGAACGATTTCTTCTGGTCCCACTTGCCGTTTGTTAGCCTCCGCAAGAAGCAACAGATCATCGACCATCTGCTCGGCCTGTTTACGCTCGGCATCATAAACTTCGACGCGCATGCGATAGATAATCGGCTTTAGACGTTCATTCAGTAACGATGCTTTTACTGGTTGTCCACCAATAGTTACCAGCACAGCATCGGGACTAATATTCGGCGTATTAACATCGACGCCCATCACTACAGGTATCGACTTTCGCAGGCGGAGCACAAAAGCATCTGCCAATCTGCTTTCATACTCGTCGTGCATCAGTGCGGCAACCTGTGGTGTGACCTTCGCCGGATCCATTCCTTCAAACTGCTCTTTGTTATCGTCGACGAACTGTTTGATCTGTGCAGGTGTCGGCACCGGGATGCGCTTAACAACTTCGAGTTCATAAAGCTGATGACTCGTAATTGCGCGACGACGGGCTTCAACTTCCAACAGGGTCGTATTGATTTGCAGATCCAAAATACTTTGGCGGGCGTTTCCGATCCGTTCTTCGACGTTCTCAATTTGTTCGCGAATAGTGGGGTCGAGATCGGCAGTCGTCAGGGTCTGACCGTTTAGCGTGACGAGCGGCGTCGGTGGCACTGGAGGCCGGGCTGGCTTTGGTTTAGCCGGCGGCTCGGGCTGCGCCGCTGCAGGAGACGGCTGGGGCTTGGCGCTCGTTGCCGGCGCACTCCGTCCAGTTCCGCGACGAGTTTGTGCGAACGAGGCTGGAGTGAGCAAAAGGAAAATCAGAACGAGGGGGCTTATTGGTCTTTTCATACTTATCTTGTGATTAATCTATCTCAATTTGGGAAGCTGATGATAAGAGAACCGATAGTTAGAGCACAAATATGCGAATAGCGCTGCCTTAGTTG
This sequence comes from Acidobacteriota bacterium, assembly GCA_003222935.1. Lineage (GTDB taxonomy): Bacteria > Acidobacteriota > Blastocatellia > Pyrinomonadales > Pyrinomonadaceae > PSRF01. The sequence continues at coordinate 2,396 of QHXL01000640.1, read as the reverse complement.
GAGGCAGCGCTATCGAGTAATTGGTTAGTTGCTGAAATCAGTGATAGCGAATGATGCTCTTACGACGACGTTTGACGGGAGTCCGAATAGAGAGCAGATTGTTATGCCGCCCATTAAGTATGAACGCCAGGCCCTGATGCGTCACTCCCAGCATTCTAGCAGCTCGCGTCACGCTACCGCCGGACGCCTCCAGCGCTTGCCGGATCAAGTTGCCCTCATACCTAAGGACTTCAGCATCGAGAGAGAACCCGTCAGCAAGGAAAGACTGATCGCCTGGCGCCTGTTCGACTGGCGCAAGGTCGGTCGATAAAACTTTCCGCGCGCACTCACCGAGGCGTATCTTCAAGCCGCGGTTTTGAGACTTGGCCAACAGCACTTCAGCTGTTCGGTAGTATTCATGAACTACTGCCGGGTTCAGTTGGGTGCTTAATTCTTCAATAGCGCTGACGGCAGCAATACCACCTCGATCAGGATCGCCCGCTCGCTGCGAAACATCAATCGCTTGATCCAAACTGGCTCTCGCAGCTACGAAATTACTCGAGCGCGCAAGAGCTCTTCCTTGTGTTGTTAAGGCTTCAGCCAACAACGACTGCTCGCCGCCCTGAGTTAAATTGCGAACCGCCGAAGCCGCAACCCTTGCCGCATCACTATACTTGCCCTCGAGCATGTAAGCCTGGGCTCTCGTATCTTCGCAACCCTGTGCGTCATCGAATCTTCCGATGCTGGCGAAAAGAAAACCCACGTTATTCTCAACACGACCTTGAAATCGTTTATGTCCGGCCTGTTCAAAATGAAAACTCGCAGCCGTGAATTCAACTAAGGCAGTGTCCAGATAGTCCTCGCGACTTTCAGCGAGTCCGAGAGTCTTAAGCAGGGTGGCGTGCGAGTTATGAAATTTGCCTTTAAGTGCGTGGTTCGTACTCAAATCAAACTGGGGAGCGGCTTCCCTGTAAATCTTTAGTGCCTCAATTTCGCGGGTCGCAACTTTCTCAACGATTGCGATGTTGAGTACTGCTCGCAGCCATTGTTCGCTTTTTTGATCACCAAGCGAGTCGAGTACATGTCGCAGCGTCACACGCGCTTCATCAAGTGCGCCTTCTCGCCAGTAGCAGATGGCCAGATCCACTCTCGCTTCAGCGACTTTCTCATTCAAGCCAAGCCCCGTAAACAAAGTGGCACTTTCGCTAATGAGATCTTTAGCCAACTCTTGCGCGCCCGACAATTGTTTTCCACTGCCCAACCATCCAGTTAGCGCGCCAGACCGTAATAGGAGTTCGGCTTTTGCTTCCGTGGCTAGACCGTCAGTTGAAGGACGTTCACCGAGGTTCTTCCAGAACGGCTTCAGCGTTTCGGCGGCCTGTTCGAACTCGCCAGCTTCTTCAAAACCCTTCGCTAGCTCGCATAACGGAATGACATTTTCGGCGACTCCAAAATCTGTCTGATCCGCAAAAGTTGATATCTGTAACTCCATCTTAAAACTCCAGTTTTAGATATTGGTAAGGAACCTTGCAAGCCTCTTGATTGGCGGATATTATCATAAACAACCAAATTCGAGCTTGGTTGTAACGCTCCCTCACCGGTTTTGACTACAAATCTGAGGAGAAGATCAATGAAACTTGTTAAGAAGTTCGTAATTACCCTGCTATTTGTGTCCGCTCTGGCGATTAATACCAACGCCGGAGACCTTGAGACGCCTGGTTTTGTTCCGCCTCCGCCGCCTCAAAATCACTCCCTAATGGCCGATGCCGGTGAACCTACGACTGAAGAGAATAACCAGATCACTGACTACACTATCCAAGATCAACTGTTCTACGACGCTCTAGTAGCCATGCTTTCACTGTTCTAAGCGCAAACAAAGAACTCCCAACTCGATTACTTGTTCAGAAATATTACCTGGCACTGGCGGCCTGCGGGTTCTTTAGTGTGGCGGCTCACCGTTCGCGCCTGGAAACCTAATGGAAGGGCGGTGACTGGCTGCATCCTAACTCCATCTCAGGAGATAGGCAATAGTATAAAGATCCAACCTTAATTTGGTTCTGTGGCCCATTTAGACTTCTGGACGGACTGAAGAGTTCAGCTCGTTTGCCTCTACGAGTTTTCGAACAGTTTCAAGGGTATCGACCTCGGCGGCACTTTTATCAGGACGCAACCGGAGTATTCGCGGAAATCGAAGAGCATAGCCACTCTTGTGTCTCTTCGAGGGTTGAACTCGATCAAAAGTTACTTCGATTACAATTTTCGGCTCGACCACTCTCACACGACCGTGGGCAAACTCCTGGAGAGTGTGCTCCTTAAACCATTCAGTTAGCTCGGTGAGTTCTCGATCGGTCAGACCCGTATAGGCTTTACCGATGTTTAGTAACTCCTCGTCTTCACTCGAGCGACGCACGGCAAAC
>QHXL01000639.1:2964-3391 GCA_003222935.1 Acidobacteriota bacterium | reverse complement strand
CCACGTGAAGCCACCCTTAGAGTATTGCCTGAATTCTACATCGTAAGGCGGGTCAGCATAAACAAAATCCCCTGATCGCAATCTGATCGCCTGAAATGTGGAATCGGTGAATTCCCAGTTCTCAAACTGCCTTTTATACGCAGTGAAATCGTACCGATAGGAGACCTTTCTGTATTTGCCAAAGGGAACATTAAACTCACCCTTACGATTGAAGCGGCAAAGTCCGTTATAGCACGTTCGATTCAAGTAATAGAATAACGACGCCGCTTCTTTTGTCTCTCCTTTGCCAATAGCAATGAGTTCATTAAACCTGTTCCTTGCGGCATAAAACCGCCGCTCACTATTCATCAGGTCAAGCTCTATAAAAAGACCCTTCTTGAGCCATCGATAGAAATTAATCAAATTCGGATTGATGTCGTTTAGCAAC
>QHXL01000639.1:2387-2880 GCA_003222935.1 Acidobacteriota bacterium | reverse complement strand
GCCATCGCTTTCCACCCGCCCATTTCAGCGGGGGCGATAACAGCTCTGCTGATGGAAGTGGCAGCGAGAGATCGGTTGCTCGGGATAAGGCTGTCGCGAATCTAGACATCGTTTAGCTAATCGTTCAATTCAAGCATAAAACAGAGAGCCGTACAAGAAACATTCACACTAAACGATGATGAGGGCAACTATGATAGCAGGTGGGTGAGCCCCGACTGAGACTCGATAAGTTCTTCGAATTTCTTACGACATCCTCACCTCGCTCGGAGGATCTGGTCAAAGAAAGCTATCGCTCGGAGGCAGTCAAAAGATCAATTTTGTGAGATTTGATGACCGATCTTGACTTCAAAGTGTGTGCAACGCAAAACGGGCGACCCAATAATCAAATAGGTCGCCCGTGAGTTGTTGAAAAATTTGGTGCCCGCTAGTAGATTCGAACTACTGACCCCTCGCGTGTGAAGCGAGTGCTCTACCACTGAGCCAAGCGGGCATA
>QHXL01000639.1:0-2373 GCA_003222935.1 Acidobacteriota bacterium | reverse complement strand
CTACTTCTTTCAATTCCAACGACTTAGCATCCACGACATCGGTTCCCGATGTGCCCGTTGTTCCCTGCATTCCCGCAAAAGTGGCCAACAAGTGGCCAACGGTCTCGATGTGTTGGTTAGCGAGTATACTGCCCTTTTGAGTCGGGTGAAGGTAGACCTTGAAGGACTCCATTGATCTGTGCCCGCTGTACGACATCACCAGCGCGACATCGTTTCCAGTGGCCTCCATCATCTTGGTAACGAATGTATGACGGAAGCTATGACATGTGAAGCCATTCGCTTGCCCATAGTTAAGTTCTGCAAGCTTGGCCGCCTTACGGCACGCTCGCGCGATCGCATTATCGAAGGTCTTGGTTTTCGCTCTCGGAAAAAGATACTCGCCGTCCGTTAGACCTTCGCTGATGCGTCGTTGAACCACATCGCGGACGCAATCCCAGATCGGCAAGTCACGTTCGTTTTCATCCCTTTGACCATTTGAATTGATCCAATTTCATTCGAAGCAGTTCATTAAAACGCGCGCCCGTCAAGCGAAGAAGTTGTACTGCGTCCCCGGCGTCGCGCCACAATGAATTGCGTTCATTTCGCCGGGATGGAGCGAGTGGCGGATTCAACAGGGTGTTAACCAGCGCCATATATTCAATATCTTCAACGACGCGCCGTTCGAATTCGGGTTTTCGATTCACCCGGAGCGTAGGTCTCAGCCAGTTGACGAGATCCGGCTTGGACCTTTGCGCTGCTTTCAGCATCCCCTGAATTCTGCCGATAAACGCACCGGCACTATTCCGGTTCAATGATTTACGAAAACAAAGTATTTGATAAAACTCTCGCAGGTCAGTCTCTGTACATTCGCGAATGAGACGGGCGGGGCCGAAAAAGTCCACGAATTCTTGCAACACTTTGCAGCTCGACTTCACATTGTGACCGTATTGATAACCCTTGTCTCGCGCTCTAACCTCTAGGTTGTGTCGGTAGATACTGAGTGCTTCCTGCGCAGTAGTTGGTTTACATCGAACCTCACCTCGTTCACGAGCGTCAACATCGTTCATTGCATTCCGGAGATTTCGTTCTGCGTCGCTCTTCGTGAGAAACCCCTTGCGGCGCAATCGGACACCTTTATATAGCCGTTGATACCCGTGGAGTCTTTGTCCCCTCGGGGCTAAGTACTCAAAGAAGTTCTTTACTCGCACAGTTTTCGTCGCGGCGCTTACTGATCGAGTCTTTGAGTCGATTGTGTCTGTCTTCATTCTGCTCCCTTCTTTTTGGCCAGTGATGAGGCGGAATTATAGTGTTACAGATGAGGGCTGTGATTTTTGGTAGCCCACGCCGTTATTAGATCGGCGCTTGGCGAGTCGTTCTTGTTTTTCGGCGAGGGCTTCAACTTCCTCAAGAATGAATCTAACGAGCTTGACTCCATTTCGTATCCTCGTTAGTTCCGAAGTTCCCGCACCACCGTTCAGCACGGTCTTTCGCGAGCAACCTATGATTTCCGCCACTTGCTTTGCGTCAATCCGAGTCTTTCTCTTCGTCATCAAACTCATGGGTCAGTGTTTCCTTGTCTTCGCGTCCTCTTGGGACACGCGAACGCCAGGTAGATTTATTCTTCTCAATCGACACGCAACTTGGATGAGTTACACGCAGTATGTCTTCAAGTCGGAACCAAATCGTCCTCACTAACTCGCCAACCGCAGCATTTTTTCGCCGGTTGCGCTCGGCCGCTAGCGACTGAGTGATCTTCAATTCGACTAAAGTCTCCCTCGACGGCCGAATCCTCTGACATGCCTTAAGTTCTCCGTACCGCCTTTGCGCTCGCGCAAGGTGTTGGGATGAAGTCCGCCCAGCAGTGTCCCCGCTTCGTCAGAACTAATTAGTCGCGACTCGTTCACTTGCTCTCAATCCTCCGGTTAGTAATCGGTAAAGTCGCCACGAACCAACCGCCGCGTTTTCGTCTTTGAGGTCCATTACCAGCGCTAGGTAGTTCGAGAGGTGTTGACAAAATGTCTGCACGAATTGTCCGTAGCGGCACCGCTAGTGCTGCCAAGAGTAAAAACGGAGGTCTAGCTCGCTGAGCAACGGTTAGAGGGAATTTTTTAACCGTCTTCTTTTCCGCGAGAGCAATGTCTTTATCAACTTGCTCTCCGAGTTATGAAACCAATCACATAGGGTGACAGCTCTTGACTTGACGGAGTGTTCGCTTGCTCTCCCGGCATTCTCATCAGGGAATTTTGTTAACCGAATGGCACAAGGGTTGTTGTGAGGAATCTTGTCTGATGCGGAAAGCAACGAGACGATTTTCATTGCAAGACACTCGAGAATCAGAGCAATGAGAACTGATATGACTAAGGATAAGAGAAGCAAACTGACTGAGCCGAAGTT
>QHXL01000332.1:442-9826 GCA_003222935.1 Acidobacteriota bacterium | reverse complement strand
CCACGAATGCGTAAGAAAGTACGGATAATCGGTTCCAACGATTCGTTGGTTAGCAGTAACGATGATTCCTGAGGCCGGATCTGACACCTGCGGTAATTTGTCGACGGGAATGTAACCAGTCCATTCTCCGGCGTCGGTTGAGCCATCGTAGGGAATGCTTCCATCGCCCGACTTTCGAATTGGTACGACGCCGGCAGCGTGATAACCGATGTGGCCATCAACATCGGCGTAAACCACATTCTGAGATGGGGCCGTGAAAGCTTCGAGTGCTTTGCTGAACTCTTTCCAGTTCCGGGCACGATTCAGTTGGTACGCAGTGTCAGCGTTATTCTTCGCCGGGTCGAGCGCAGTCCAGCGCACCGCGTAACGTCTGCCGTCGCGCTCAAAAACGATGGGCCCATGACGCGTCTCCGTCACTTCATGAATAACAGTCTCAGCCGAGAGGTCTGCCAACCCTGTGCGCACTTTGATCTCTTCACGCCGGACGGTCGCGTCCTGCCAGCCCGAGGGAGTCAGATATTTATTTGGATTATTGGAGTCGAATTTTTCGAGGTACAGGTCTTGAACGTCCGCACCAACATTGGTAAAGCCCCAGGCAATTCGATCGTTGTGTCCGATGATTACACCCGGCAGACCAGGAGCAGTTACACCTGCGACTCGAACACCGGGCGCCGATAGGTGGACCATATGCCAGATCGACGGTGCAGTCGGGGCAAGATGAGGGTCGTTTGACAGCAGTGGTTTGCCTGACACAGTTCTTTTGCCACTTACGACCCAATTGTTACTTGCGGCAAGTCCCTCTGCATAAACACCGAGTTGTTCGAGTGCTGCTCGATTGATCGCTTCGTCTCGCGCGAGACTTTCCAGCGCTTCTCGCGTCCATGGTGAGACAGGCTGCTTTAGCGATACTGTCCTTTTTGTCGGTGAGTCTTTGCCAACTGCCAGCACGTCGATAGGTGAGGTCTCAGGTAGTAATGCGGTTCGTTTTTCGTCTGGGAGTGCACTCAATGCTTCACGCATCAAGTCCAGTCGAAAGGTGTTTGTCAGTGACTCGAAGAAAACCTTGACGACTACCAACGAGTCCGCCGGAGTCCATGGTTGTGGTGTATAGCGGAGCAGTTGAAATTCAGGTGGCAGAGTTTTTGGCGTGAGCGATGCTATATGAGCGTTGACGCCGGCTGCGTATGCTTCAAGTAATGCGCGAGATTGGGGTGAAGCTCGGGCAAATTCCGCTTCAACAGCCTGTTTAAAGCCGAGTGTGCGATGAAGTTTGTCTTGATCAAGTGTCGGGCTGTTCGGGATCTTGGGCAGCACTTCAGATAACTCGCCTTTCGCGTTACGTCGAAAGAGATCCATTTGCCAGAGACGGTCCTGGGCCGTCGCGTAGCCCTGCGCGAAGTAAAGATCCTGGTCGTTCTTTGCTTCGATGTAGGGAATGCCACGATCGTCGCGTCGAATTACAACTCGATCTTTAAGACCTTTGAGTTGCAGTGTGATCGCGTCGGGCTCGGTGGCTGTTGCGGCGTCCTGCTCGGCGGAGACGGGTTTCACCCCAGGGTAATTCGTTCCGAGCAAAATTGAGATAGACAGTCCGAGAGTTAGAAGAAGTTTCATTTGATCCTCAGCTGGCTGGATTTTGGCGAAATACTAGCACAACGATCGACGAGGTTTTGCGGAGTTTCGACCTCAATTTCTCTTAACATTCTCAGTAGTGAGAATCTGAATTTATTAGGAAGTATGAATCAATAGCAAGTCCCGCTACCGTTCGCGAAAGCTTTACTGGTACACACATTTTGGGAGACGATAAAAAAGAGGAGATCGTTAACACCGGAGAGGAAGATGCCTTGGGAAGCCCCTTTTTTAGGTGCTCAAACAATTCAGCTTGGCGTGTGCAGTGGCATTCGCTGGCCAACTCCCGCGATCTGGAGGAACGGGGTGGCCTAAGGTTTTGAGAATTTGTAAGATGGTTCTATAAGGGCTAATTCACAGCCAGTTTCAGAATCAGGAGTTTTAATCGATAACTTGGCAGGCTGCTAAACTCAGCGGCGTCATTGAATTCATATTACGATCTCTAACCTGCAACTAAGGTTAACCACATGCGAAATTACTCATCCCTCGTTTTTCTGTTGCTCGTCTTTCCGGTAATCAGCCTTGGCCAGGAGCACAGCCGGCCCGCAGCTCGAACAGAACCACCGCCTCCCGCAGCCCGAACCGCTCCAGAGCCTGGTTCATGGATCCGCTACGAATCCGTGGAAGGGCGTTACAGTGTGCTGTTACCTAAGAAACCGACTTTTACCACACAGGAAGCGACAACTGCCGATGGGGTGAAGTTTCCCCAATACATGGCTAACTCTACCTCAGAGAAAGCTGTTTGCCTGACTGGATATTTCGACCAGGTAGAGGGCACTGTCTTCAATTTTGATAATGCGCGCGATGGCATGGTGAAAGCTGTTAAGGGCACACTTAGCCGTGAAGCTCCAATCTCCCTGGATGGATACGAAGGGCGCGAATTTCTTGTGTCAGCAAACCTGAATGGTACTGATGCCTTATTTCGAGTGCGCATATATAAAGTGCAAACGCGAATTTATGTGCTTCAGTTCATCAGTGAAAAGGGATCGGAGAGCGAAGCACTCGTAAAAGACTCGAGAAAATACTTTGATTCGTTTACACCTGTAGCCGCGCCCTAACCGCCAACGCTATTGACGGTCCATGTGCGCGAACATACAATCCGAGCCAATGCGGACAATAATCAAATCAGCAACTAACGTAATTTTGCTTTTGGCTTTTGCCGCACTCACGACTTACGCGCAACAGCGTCCACTCATCACCGAAGACGTCGACATCATTCCTCCGGGCAGCGTGCGAATTGAAGCAGGGTTAGATTTCATGCAAGGCGCGAAATATCCGCTTTCGGGAATCAATGGTGATCTGACGCGGGTTGGTGTCATCGGTATCAGCGTCGGTATGGGACCAAATATCGAGTTTCAGATTGAAGGCGTTGCGCAGAATGTCGTTGGTATTAACTCGAGAGGTCCCGCCGCTATTCCGCTGAATTTGGCGCCAGGAGTAAATTCCACCAACGATACCGGCGACTTTACCCTCTGGGCAAAATTCAAACTCCGAAATGAAACGGAGCACGGACCGTCCCTGGGCTTTCGTTTTGGCGTTGGCCTTCCAAACTCAAATCAGTCGACTGGAATCGGGTTGAACCAGACAAACGCCTACGGTTCGATTCTGGTTGGTAAAAAGTTTGGACAAGACGGTAGGTTCAATACTTTCGGCAACCTCGGCATCGCAATACTCACAGCGCCAACTGAACTGTTTTCTCAGAATGATGTGCTTACCTACGGAGTGGCCGGAATCTTTCGCATCAACAAACAATTTAGTGTTGCCGGTGAAGTTAATGGACGCGCAAACACGCGGCCTGGCAATGGTCCGCTGGGAACAGAGTCACAGTCAGAAGCGCGGCTGGGAATGCAAATCAGGGCTTCGGGTCTGCGTTTCGACTTCGCAGGAATTAAAGGTCTCACCAGTTTTTCGCCTAACTCCGGATTTACGGTTGGCGTAACCTACGACACTCCAGCCATCTTCGCCCCAATCAAGCAATAGACCGGCACCAGGTGCCCTTTGATCTTTGTGCTTTGATCTTGGTACTTTGTGGCTCGATTTATGCGGCCAATCGCTAACAAAGTACAAAGGACAAGCACGAAGCTCAACGAATATGTTTGATTGGCTAGCAACCGTCGCTCGATGGTTAGAACGTTACGTCCTGGAGCTTCCTCTCTATTTCGCCGCGCCGGCGATGATCCTCATTGGCGCGCTCGACTCGTCCCTCCTATCGCTGCCTGAAATTAACGATTATCTCGTTGTAGGCCGTTGCATCAAGGATCACAGTGCTGTTTTCTACTTTCCTCTCTTTGCTGCGACAGGCTCGGTATTAGGTTGCCACTTGCTTTACACAATCATGCGGCGCGGCGGCCAAGCCGTACTGCGAAAACGGTTTAGCCTTGAAAGTATCAAGAAAGTCGAACGCGCTTACGCGCGCTTCGGATTTCTGGCGATTGCGGTGCCGGCGGTGTTGCCGCCACCGTTGCCCTTCAAAATCTTTGTCGCAACTGCGGGCACACTCGAATATCCGCGGTGGAAGTTTTTGTTGACCGTGATGGTGGCACGATCATTGCGCTATTACGTTGAAGGAGTGCTGGCCGTTTTCTATGGGCGCCGCGTGTTGCTATTCTTCAAAGACAACGGCCTCGTGATAATCAGTATTGTCGCAACGCTGTTACTTATTGGCTTAATCGTTTATCTACTTATTAATCGGCGAAAGAGAGCACAACCAGTCCCTGACGGAACGGAGAACGACGACGCCAGGGACTAACTGCTGCCTACCGCAGTGTTTTTCATTCGAAAGGAATTTAGTTGAAGTCATTTATTCACCCCATTACTAAGACGCTGACCCGTGTTTCTGAGTACCTGATCACGTTTGGCGCGTTCGGTTTATTCACAGTTGCTCTACTTGATTCGACGTTTGTCCCTCTTCCCAGCAGCGCTGATGCGCTAATGCTTTTGTTATCCACAGCGAATCCGCGCTGGATGCCGGTCTACGCTCTTATGGCAACATCCGGGTCGGCGCTCGGCTGTTGGATTTTGTATCTGGTATCGCGTCGCGCGGGATCGCGCGCGCTGAGCAGGTTCTCGGAAGCAAAACAGAAACGCGTAAAAGACTGGATCGAGCGCTACGACATGTTCGCGGTGCTCGTCGCAACGCTGCTGCCACCACCTTTTCCGTTTAAGTTGTTTGTCGTAACTGCGGGAGTTTTCAGGTTCAGCTTGTGGCGCTTCATGATCGCGATTGTTGGCGGTCGAGCTTTTCGTTTTCTGCTGGAAGGTTACTTCGCAGTTCGTTACGGTGCGGAGGCTAAAGCGATTTTGGCCAGGTACTATCCCTGGATAGGCCTCGGGCTGGCAGTTGGAATTGTTCTGTTTGTTGTTATACGGAAACTCTTGAACCGACAATCACGGGGAACTGCCGAACAGACCTTAGAGACCGGAAGCTAACGGGAGTTGCGCTGTTACGGATGGGGTGAGTTCAGGGAACTGGAAATTCCGAGCGGCTGCGAGGTCAGTTACGCCGTGTTCCTCTTCTAACTTGGTTAACAACAGAAGAAAGATTTCAGCTGTAGCCTCCGCGTCACTACCTGCACGATGTCGGCTCACAATTGGAATTGAAAAGTGGTTGGCGATTGTATCGAGACGGTGGTTCATCAGTTCCGGGAGTGCTCGTCGAGAAAGTCGGACCGTGCACAAGTGGGGATTAACCATCCGATGACCGGGATAGACTCGTGAGATTTCGTGATTCAAGAAGCTCGTGTCGAACGGCGCATTATGCGCAATAAGGACGGAATCACTGACGAAATCCAACCATTTTGGCGCGACTTCCGCAAACACCGGAGCACGTCTGACCATCTCGTTGGAGATACCAGTCAAGGTCATCACAAAACGAGGGATTGGTATCTCAGGATTTACCAGTTGCAAGAACTTGTCGACGATTTTGCCTTTGCGAATTCGATAAGCACCAAGTTCGATTAGACGATTGGGAGGAGTCTTGGCCCCGGTAGCTTCGACGTCGACCACTACGAAATCCAACTCTTTGAGCAGTCGCGTGTGCCAATTGTCTTCCTGCAACTCCACGGTGTTGTTGTCGATAAACTTGAAGCGACGATCGTTTCTAATCAGATCTGCTACAAGCAGTCCCGCGAGTTCTTCGTCTATGTGGGAAAGTTTGAAGACTACGTCGATGATTTCAGAAGCGGGAGCGCGTCCACCGAGGTCGGTTAGAAGATCGATTGTTTCCTGAACGAGAGTCGAGTCAGAAACTAAATTCGGATAAGGCGGCATGCGGGCAGTGATTGTAGCATGCTTGATCATTTTATCGAGGTGAGATTTTGAAACCAGAAGAAGTAATTAATGAGTTTAAGAAAACTGATGCGCTACTCGAAGGACATTTTCAACTGACGAGTGGACTGCACAGTTCTGTTTACCTTCAATGCGCGCGGGTTCTTCAGTATCCGGACAAGGCTGGGCAGTTTGGACAGGCAATAGCCCACAGGTTCGAAAATCAGGGAATTGCACTCGTCGCTTCACCGGCGATTGGTGGAATTGTGATTGGCCACGAGGTAGCACGCGCACTCGGAGCGCGTTTTGTTTGGACTGAACGAGAATCCGGAAAAATGACCCTCCGCCGTGGTTTCACGATCACCCCTGGAGAGAAGACCTTGGTGGTTGAAGACGTAATTACGACTGGCGGCTCAACCAGGGAGACTATTGAGACCTTGCGAGCAGCGGGGGCAGACGTGGTTGGCGCAGCATCAATAATTGACCGTTCGAATGGCGAGGCCGACGTTAGTGTTCCTCGAATCGCGTTGGCGTCGTTGAAAGTGGCTTCAGTTGATCCGAATGCGTGTGATGCGTGCAATAGGGATCATTTTCCACATCTCATGACATTCTACTTATCTTGAACTTCAAACTCCTTATTCAGTACGACGGCACTGATTTTCACGGTTGGCAGATTCAGAATGAACTGCGCACCGTGCAAGGTGAATTGACACAGGCGCTCTCGATTATCGAGGGTAGGGAAGTCAACGTTCACGGATCAGGGCGAACTGATGCTGGAGTTCATGCTGAAGGACAGGTTGCCAGCGTGTCGCTGGAGCGCATGATTACGGTAAACAAACTACGTGCGGCGATAAATGGAAATGTAGGAAAAGATGTTCGTGTCTTGCAGGTGGATGAAGTAGACGAAGATTTCCACGCGCGTTATTCAGCCGTCAGTAAGACCTACATCTATCGGGTCGTTAATGGTCCGGCTATTTCACCGTTCTGGGTTCGTTACGCATATCACGACGCCAGGGACATGGACGCGTCAGAAGTCTTTTTGGGCAAGCACGATTGGACGGCGTTTTCCGCGGCCCAATCGGACGTCGAAGATCGAGTGCGAACAATTACGAAGTTGCATGTAACGGAAACGGTTGATAGTCGCGCTCGCGGTCGATTGATTGAGATTGAAGCTGGTGCAGATGGATTTTTGCGCTACATGGTTCGTGCCGTAGCGGGAACTCTGATGGCAGTCGGTCGCGGCGAGCTGGATGACGAAATGATTCGCAGGGCGATTGAGAATGGTGTGCGACCGACTGAGGCGGTGACGGCCCCTGCCTGTGGACTGACGCTGATGAATGTTGAGTATTGATCGTCACCACCGGCGTAAGGCTGGTGGTGTCGAAGTTGACAGTACTTCTTATACCGTCAAGAATGGCATCCGCTCGTCCATCGTCATTGTCCTTATAAAAATATGCTCGCTGACTTTTCTGGCGTTATAACTAAAGGTTCTCGTGAAGAAGCGTTACTTGCTTCAATCGACTGGGATCGATTGCCCCGACACGTCGCGATAATCATGGACGGTAACGGGCGCTGGGCTGCGCGACGTAGTCAACCACGAATCACCGGTCACAAAGCCGGCGTCGATGCTGTCCGCGCAAGTGTCGATACTGGAGCCCGTCTGGGTCTACAGGCACTCACCCTCTACGCGTTTTCAACAGAGAATTGGAAACGTCCTCGCTACGAAGTGGATGCCTTGATGCGCATGCTGCGGCGGTATCTCCGGATCGAACTCGACGAAATCGATAAACAAAACATCAAGTTTCAAACTATCGGACGCATTGGCGCTCTTGCCGATAACGTTCGCGCCGAGATCGCGCGCGCAACTGAACGCACTGCACAGAACAAGGGAATGGTATTGACTGTAGCGCTGAACTACGGTGGCCGCGCCGAAATCGTCGACGCTTGTCGCGCCGCTGTCCGCAGACTTCAAGATGAAGGCAGCAAACCGGATGAGCTTACCGAGGAGCGGATTGCCAATGAACTTTACACCCGCAATCTTCCTGAGCTCGATCTATTAGTGAGAACTAGTGGCGAACTGCGAATTTCCAATTTCCTTTTGTGGCAGAGTGCCTATAGCGAGATCCATGTGACCGAGACCCTGTGGCCGGATTTCCGTCGACAGCACTTACTCGAAGCGGTCGTCGATTATCAAGGTCGCGATCGACGTTTTGGTGGATTGAAGTTGGTGGTGGGTAAGTGACGGACGGCCGAAATCATCTTGGATAAAACTAAAAATCAAAAACCGCCTGCGAAAAATTCCGGGACCGCAAGGTTACTAACTGCTGCAATCGTTCTCCCCTTCTTAATCGCATCGATACTCGTTCCCTGGCTCAAGTGGTTATTTGTTGCGATGGGCGCAGCAGCGATGGCACTCGGACTGTTTGAGTTCTACGTCCTTACCAAACGCCTGCAAATAAGACCTGACATCAATGCCGGCTTCATCGGAGCGACGGCGATCTTCGTCGTATCGTTGTTCGTCAACGATCTGTCGCTCAATCTTTTGCTTACACAGATAATAGTAATTGCATTAACTGCCGGCGCACTGGTTGCTTCAGCTCTTCGTGCCACAGCTTTCGATAAAATGATTTCGTCAGTTGGCGCGACTATACTCGGAGTACTTTACGTCGCGCTTTTGGGAAGTCATCTTATTTCCCTGCGTCTCGGATTTGATCAAGCCCTGTCTGCTCATCTTTTGTCGTTCTTCTTTCTAGTCTTGATGGGTGGAGATGCGGGCGCTTACTACACGGGTCGAGCGCTAGGTAAACATAAGCTCGCGCCAAAAATAAGTCCGGGCAAAACCTGGGAAGGCGTTGCTGGTGGTGTGATTGCTGCGCTTGGCATGGCGGCCATTGCTCACTTCTGGTTCTTTCGTGAACTGCCACTCAAATGGTGCTTGCCACTCGCATTTGTGATGACCGTCGTCGGTATTCTCGGCGATTTAACAGAAAGTGCGTTGAAACGCGGTGCGGGCGCAAAGGACGCAGCGAACATCTTGCCTGGTCATGGCGGCATACTCGACAGACTCGATAGCTTGCTCTTCAATGCACCGCTCATCTACTATTTTGCCCGCTTCTACTTCAACGGCTGACAAGCACGAAGCACTAATCGATGACCAATCGGAAAATTATCCTGATAATTGTCGGAATAGTGGCAACTCTCGTTATCCTGGTACTGATTTTTGTAGGTATTATCGTCGGTGCGGCGTTCTACTCCATTGGGAACAGTGAAGCTGCCAAAACGGCGAGAACTTTTCTGAAGAACAATGAAAAACTGAAGTCGGACGTTGGCGAAGTAAACGACTTCGGTAGTTTTGTAACTGGTAGCGTCAATATTGAAAACGACAGTGGTCACGCAACGATAAACCTTAAAGTGATCGGGGCAAAAAAGTCAGTCAATGCGTCGGTCGACCTGATCTTTGTTAATGGAGGAGCCTGGCGTGTTACTTCA
>QHXL01000332.1:0-357 GCA_003222935.1 Acidobacteriota bacterium | reverse complement strand
AGCGGCATAGTATGCATATCAAAGGCGTCGCGATACTTGGTTCTACCGGTTCAATCGGATGCAATACTCTGCGCGTAATTGAATCACTTGCGACAAGTCAGATGCGTGTTGTCGCATTGGCCGCAGGTAGCAATGTGGAGCGACTTGCAGAACAAGTCGCGCAACACTTACCCGAAGTTGTTTCCGTCGAAAGTGAAGACGCGGCCCACGAACTTCGTGCGTTACTGTTCGGCCGGAATGTCGACTTACCGCGCATTGTGATCGGATTAGAAGGACTCGTTGAGGTCGCAACGCATCCAGAGGCTGACTGCGTTGTGAGTGCAACGGTCGGCGCCGTTGGATTCGTCCCGACTCTGC
>QHXL01000638.1:1370-3304 GCA_003222935.1 Acidobacteriota bacterium | reverse complement strand
AACCGCAGCAATTCAATTAGCTCATGCGGCCGGTGCTACCGCATTTGGCACTTCAAGAACAGCGCAGAAATTGGAGCGTGCAAAAGAATTTGGTCTTGCTCATTCCATAGTTGTCGAAGAAGACCCGACAGTGATGATCGCGATAAAAGGGTGGACCAGCAATCAAGGCGTGAACGTAATTCTCGATCTGGTTGGCGCCGCATATCTCGAAGCGAATCTGATTGTGCTGGCGCGGCTTGGTCGAATGATTCAAGTTGGCACAACGTCGGGTTCTAAAGCGACGCTGGATTTTGGGTTGATGATGTCGAAGCGTCTGACAATTAGAGGAACCGTACTGCGTGCAAGAACAGACGAAGAGAAAGCTACGGCAACGAGGCTATTCGCTCAGCATGTGGTGCCCCTGCTGTCTAGTGGTTCGGTGAAGCCAGTGATCGATAGAACTTACAAGTTAGCTGAAATCCGCGAGGCTCACTTGCGGATGGAATCAAATGCGAACTTCGGAAAAATCGTGTTGGCGGTGGAGTGATCCTCTTCTAAATTCACTAAAACCACACCAATAGTCCATACCGGCGAGTTTTTTCGCCGTCTAGCTTTAACGAAGGCCCTGAGGGCTTGGGCCATTAGACGTTCCCACGATTGATCTGTAAAATTCCCTGTCCGACTCTCCTTCGGTCTTCCAATAAGTTTCAAGAAAGGTTTCTATCTTAATGCGTTCCTCTCGCTCCTTGCGCGGACTAAGTGTGCTCATTCTGACGTCTCTGTTGATCATCGGAACAAGAGCGACGGTCTCAGCAGCAGGTTGTTCCTCGGTTGATTTCAGAGTTGCTTCCACGTTGGACTTTACCCGCCAACCAAATTTTCCCTTCTTCGGTCAAACGACCGCTGATTTGAATTCCGATGGTAAACCTGACCTCATTCTCACCGACGGCGAAAACTCAATTTCAGTTCTTTTGAATAATGGTGGTGGCTTGTTCGGTGAAACCAAGCGCTACGCGGTCGGGAACCGACCGTCCCAGATCGCAGTTGCCGATTTCAACACTGACGGCCACCTTGATCTTGCGATTGCAAACTCCGAAAGCAATCACATTTCGATCTTAATAAACACAGGGGCAGGACAATTCGCGAGTGCAACTAATCTATCTGTAGATAGACGGCAAGGCACCATTGCCGTGGCGGATTTCAACAATGACACAAAATCAGATCTTGTAACTGCCTACGCCAGTGGCGCAGGCGTTAACGTTTTCCTGGGAAATGGCGCTGGAGGTTTTTCGTTGGCATCCGGATCCCCTTTTATCGCTGGAACCTCTACGAGCGCGATCACCACTGCCGATTTCAACTCGGATAATAAGCCCGACGTCCTACTCGCCGACCAAACTGGCGTCCACTTGCTCCTGGGAGATGGGACTGGCGCACTTTCTGCCGCTTCACAAGTTTATCCAAACGCCAGTTATGCACTCTCCAGCTCGGATGTGAATAACGATGGCAAGCCCGATCTTGTAATCGGCTCATCTCAGCTTGTGATTCGCCTTGGGGATGGTGCTGGTGGCTTTTCGACTGCAGCGACGTTTGCTCACGCAGGTGGTGGAATAGTTTTCTCAGTCGGGGTTGCCGACATCGATGGAGATGGTCATCAAGATGTTGCTGCTGCTGTGGGATCTGGCGTTACTTTTTTCAAGGGAAATGGGATCGGGACATTTAGCCAAACACCGAGCTATCTCCCCGCACTTGAGCCACGAAGGGTTTCCATTGCTGACCTCGATGGCGACGGTGATCAAGATCTCGTTTCCGGCTCTTCACTCTTACTGAATGCCGGGAGCGGTGTCTTTGACGGTGTGCGTGCGGTCTATCCGAGTAGTTCAGGTTTGGCAGCAAGTCCAAGAGAGGTGGCAAGTGGCGACTTTAACGCAGATGGACGCACGGACATTGCGGTCTTG
>QHXL01000638.1:0-1281 GCA_003222935.1 Acidobacteriota bacterium | reverse complement strand
GCCCTGGAGGTTGCGGATTTTAACAACGACGGTAAGTCTGATATCGCATTGGTTGGCTCGACAACCAATACCAGCCTGGTTGCTGTATCACTAAGCAATGGAAACGGCTCTTTCGCCACGCCAATTATCACCAACTTTTTGTCGTCAGTCTCAGATACGGCTTCTGGCGATTTCAATGCTGACGGTATTCAAGATTTAGTGACCACCTCCGGATTTGGAGGGATTTGGTTACTGACCGGTAACGGAGACGGATCATTTGGGCAGAATTCCTTGTTCGTCTCAGGAGCTTCTTCTTCATCAGTTGCTCTTTCGCATCTCGATTCCGATAACAAACTGGATCTTGTTGTAACTGACACCACAAATAGGCGCGTTATCACTTTCATCAATAATGGTGCCGGCTCGTTTGGCAATCAGCGAACTTTCAACCTGCCCAATATTCCGGCTGGAGTTGTGGTCGCAGATTTTAATGGAGACAGCAAGAACGACATCGCAGTTTCGACTCAAAGCGCGTCTAACAACCAACCGCAAGGCACCGTTGTCGTTCTGCTTGGTGATGGCACGGGAAATCTCGGGACGGCCGTTAGTTACCCGGCGGGAGATTTGCCGGGCGCAATCGCGAGTGCTGATTTTAACGGTGACAGTAAGCTTGACCTCGCCGTAACAAATGGTTCCGTCGGCGGACTTGAGTCGATGTTTTCAGATATAATGGTGCCGGCGGCTTCTTGTCGCCTGTTGGCTTTCCAGTGTTTGGCAACCCCGGTCAATTTACCGTTTCTGATTTCAATGCGGACGGTCGTCCCGATCTTGCTGTTCCATTGGCTGGTCCGTCGGCAATCGGTCTCTTTTACAACCAGCCTGCCTCCACGGTGCCGTGTTTGTTCGCCGATGATGTTTCAGTCAATGAGGGCGACGGTCCGGCGAACACCAGCGTAACGATCAGGCTTTCAGAAGCAAGTTCGCAACCCGTACAAGTCAACTATCTATTAAAGGCTGAAGCGGCAATTGAGAATGTCGATTTCCAGGCTGGGAGTGGCATTGTTGTTTTCCAACCTGGTGAGACAACAAAGCAGGTTCCGCTCAACATAATCGACGACAACATCGATGAAGATCCCGAGGGAATGTTTTTGACTCTGTCGTTTCCTCAAAATGCGAATATCAGCGATGGAAGTGCGAAGATCCTGATCTTTGATAACGACCCACCACCTACAATTAGTATCAACGACATCTCAGTTACTGAAGGGAACTCGGGTGAGTCATCCGCGACATTTACAGTGTCACTTT
>QHXL01000637.1:3330-3857 GCA_003222935.1 Acidobacteriota bacterium | reverse complement strand
GGACGTTCGTACAGACAAAAGAATCGACTTTGTAGGCGGCATGCGTGGAACAAAAGAGCTTGAAAGATTGGTCGACGAAGGTAAAGCAGCAATTGCCTTCGCACTTTATCCGACCACGGTTGAAGAGTTGTTAATGGTCTCCGATGCAAATGAAATCATGCCGCCGAAGTCGACATGGTTTGAACCGAAGTTAAGGGATGGATTGTTGATTCATAAGATCTGAATGACAAAGCCGATTGCCAATTGCCAATTGCCGATCTCCAATTGTCGGTTTGTGGCCAGAATTCGGAAGGGGAAAGCAAAATTGGCAATTGGCAATTGGAAATCGAAAATTCTTTATGCATGTTCTAATAGCTGACAAATTCGAACAATCTGGTCGCGATGGGCTCGTGGCTATCGGATGTGACGTGACGTATCAACCTGACCTTAAGGATGAGGCACTCGTCGCGGCAATTGCCAGTGAAGCTCCAGATGTGCTCGTCGTTCGGGGCACAAAGGTAACTGAAGCGATGCTGGACGCTGGTCCA
>QHXL01000637.1:0-3304 GCA_003222935.1 Acidobacteriota bacterium | reverse complement strand
ACTGGTCGTGCGCGCTGGCGCTGGTTATAACACGATCGATGTTGGCGCCGCGTCGAAACGCGGTATCTACGTGTCGAATTGCCCCGGAAAAAACTCAATCGCCGTAGCCGAACTCGCTTTCGCGTTAATCCTCGCGCTCGATCGAAGAATCGTAGACAACGTCGTCGCACTTCGTCAGGGCCAATGGGATAAAAAAGAGTTTTCGAAAGCGCGGGGTTTGTTTGGTCGCACGCTCGGCTTGATTGGACTGGGAAAAATCGGCCTGGAGATGATTCCTCGTGCCCGCGCGTTTGGTATGCCCGTGGTCGCATGGAGTCGAAGTCTCACACCGGAAGAAGCAGCCACCCTGGGTGTTGAATACATGTCGACGCCGAAAGCTGTGGCCGCTGCCGCCGACATTGTCAGTGTTCACGTCGCTTTGAATCCGGAAACCCGTAACTCGATCAATGCTGATATCTTTAGCGCAATGCGACCGGGAAGTTATTTCATAAATACTGCGCGGGGCGAGGTTGTCGATCAGAAGGCGCTCGTCGAAGCAATTAATAACCGCGGTATTCGTGCGGGCCTGGACGTATTTGCTGTGGAGCCCACGAGTAGCGTCGCAGAATTCAACGATCCAATTGTGAAAGAGGACAGCCTCTACGGCACGCATCACGTCGGCGGGTCCACTGATCAGGCCCAGGAAGCAATTGCTGCCGAGACCGTGCGCATTGTGAAAGAATTTAAAGACACTGGAAAAGTTCCGAACGTCGTAAACCTGGCGCGACAAACGCCGGCAACGCATCGACTCGTTGTTCGACACGTCGATAGACCAGGCGTGTTAGCCGGAGTACTGGAGGCGATCAAAGCCGAGCATATTAACGTTCAAGAGATGGAGAACATCGTGTTTGAAGGCGCGGCCGCTGCGGTAGCCCGGATCAATCTCGACAATCCTCCTTCCGATCAGGTGCTCGATCGGATTCGCTCGGGTAGTAACGATATTATTGAACTGAATCTCATCAAGTTGGCTGGCTAATGAATGCAACGCTTATAACTGGTGCCTCGAGCGGAATCGGTGCTGCTTTTGCTCGAAAGTTTGCATCCCTTGGCCGCAACGTAATCCTTGTCGCACGTTCTGAAGACAAACTGATCACAATTTGCAACGAGCTTGGTCGAATGAGTGGCATTCGCGCGCAATATATTGCGCTCGACCTGACCGCTCCTGATGCTCCTGCGCGTTTGTTTGAGGAAATACAGAAACGCGATCTTGAGATCGACATGCTCATCAACAATGCCGGGTTTGGATCGATGGGGGAGTATGTGAAGCTCGAACGTGAGCGTGAAATCGAGATGATCGACCTCAACGTCCGCTCACTTGTCGACATGACGCATCTTTTTATCGGGCCGATGCGCGAACGGAAACAAGGCACGATAATCAATGTCGCATCCACCGCGGGATTTCAACCTGTACCGTTCATGGCAACGTACGCCGCGACAAAAGCGTTTGTCTTGTCTTTCTCCGAAGCGCTGTGGGAGGAAAACAGGCCACATGGCGTACACGTGATGGCTTTGTGCCCTGGTGTGACTGAGACAAACTTCTTCGCAGCGGCGCGAATGGATCGACCGCCGATGCGTGGGTCGCAAACTCCGGAAGAAGTTGTTGAGACAGCGTTGCGTGGTCTGCGGCGCAAAAAGAGTTCAATTATTTCAGGGTGGCTTAATGTCCTGGTGGCTTTTGCTGTGCGAATAGTGCCACGGTCTTTGGTCTTGCGTGTTGCTGGTAAAGCTTTACGTCCACGATTTGAACGCTAAATATTCGGTTTGGAGAATCTTTTATGACTGAACGCATTTTTAACTTTAGTGCTGGTCCAGCTGTGCTGCCTGTGCCGGTTTTGGAAGGATGAAATTATCGGACAGGCGGACGCAGGGCTCCGCGATTTGCTTAGTATTCCTACCAACTACCACATACTCTTCCTTCAGGGTGGCGCTAGTCTTCAATTTTCGATGTTGCCGATGAACTTTCTTCCCGCCGATGGCACTGCGGACTATGTTGTCACCGGAAGTTGGGGTAAGAAAGCGGTGAAGGAGGCGAAAAGGGTTGGCGGTGTGAATATCGCTGCCACTACGGCTGATGGCGGCTTTACACGCGTTCCCTCACTAGACGAAATCAACCTAAACCCGCAGGCATCCTATGTTCACATCACAACGAACGAAACGATCGAAGGGGTGGAGTGGAAACAAGAACCTGCGACCGGTGATGTTCCGTTAGTCGCTGACGCCTCGTCTGACATTCTTTCACATGCGATTCCCGTCGATCAGTATGCGCTCATCTACGCCGGCGCTCAGAAGAACATGGGTCCAAGCGGCGTGACGCTGGTTATTCTGCGTGACGATCTCTTGCAGCGAATTCCTGACGGGCTCCATACGATGCTCGACTACCGAACTCACGTAGAAAACAAATCGCTGTTCAACACACCCAACACGTGGGGCATCTACATCATCAACCTGGTTTGCAAATGGATTAAAGACAAGGGCGGTATTTCTGCCATGGAGCGCGAGAACGAACAAAAGGCGAAACTTTTGTACGATGCCATTGACGCAACTGATTTCTATCGTGGACACGCGGACGCCGATGCCCGCTCGATAATGAACGTGACTTATCGTTTGCCCTCCGAAGAGCTCGAAAAGAAATTCACAACAGAAGCGACCGCGCAAGGCATGGATGGTTTGAAGGGACACCGTTCAGTTGGTGGCATCCGTGCATCTATCTACAACGCGTTCCCGCTGGAGGGTGTCGAGACTCTTGTTTCCTTCATGAAAGAGTTTGAAAGAAAGAACGGTTGATTACGAAAAGACCTGCAGGGATGGACCCGGAGACCCTCACATTCATAATCGATGAAGCGAATGCTGAAATGCGA
This sequence comes from Acidobacteriota bacterium, assembly GCA_003222935.1. GTDB lineage: Bacteria > Acidobacteriota > Blastocatellia > Pyrinomonadales > Pyrinomonadaceae > PSRF01. Next base: position 407 of record QHXL01000637.1, on the reverse strand, counting down.
CTCGACGCTTACCTTTCCGTGCGGATCGGGACGTGGAGTCGCGCGCGGCTGCAACGACTTATCGAGAACGAAGATGTTCTGGTAAACGGGAAAAGCACAAAGTCGTCGTATCGCCTACGAGAAAATGATGAAGTAGAAGTCGAGTTGATCACGCCCGCAACTGAGAGCGTCTCACCCGAGAATCTCCCTCTCAGTATTGTTTACGAAGATGAGTTTCTGCTCGTGGTTAACAAGACGGCCGGATTGGTAGTTCATCCAGCCGCCGGTGTCCAATCGGGTACTTTGGCAAACGCACTGGCCTTTCATTTTCAAAACCTGCCGGGCGGTGCAACTGGTTCCAGGCCAGGCATCGTTCATCGACTTGATCGCGACACTTCCGGACTTTTGGTAGTCGCTAAAACAGAAGA
>QHXL01000331.1 GCA_003222935.1 Acidobacteriota bacterium | reverse complement strand
AGGGAACGCAAATGCCGCGGTGTTGAACCAGCGACCGGTGGTCGGGTTACTCAACTCCGCATTGCCTACGAGGTTTGGCCTATCATTAGCGCCGAATCCAAGGATCGAACGACCGGTTCCACTGTTATCAATTTCGGAAAGCAGCGCGACCGTAAACGGTCGACCACTTTGCAGAGTGACTATTCCGAAAGTCTCCCAGCCCGACAGTAAGTGCGTTACCCACCCATCATCATTCAAATAGCTGCGTCCCTTACCAAAAGGAAAGAGATACGAATAACTGAGGGATAACCGATGAGCGACGTCGAAATTTGAACGGCCGCGTTCTGCCCTCACGTTGTAACTGTTCTGCGGAAAGTTTGGATCGCCCGCGCTACTGAAGAAGTTTGAGGCATCGTCCAACGATTTGGACCAGGTGTAAGACGCTAATGCTGCAAGTCCGTTAGTGAGTCGCTGTTGAAACTTAGCCTGCAAGGCGTGGTAGTTCGAGTTGGCGCGCGACTCGAGCAAGTTGATGTCGTCGAATCGCGGATTCGGACGTGGCACGATCGGCAGACCCGGCGGCAAAGCACTTGGCTGTGGCTGATTGATGTCGCGAGCAGTTAGCAGTTTTGTTCCCTTCGATCCGACGTAAGCAACTTCTAGAACACTCTTATCGAAGATCTGCCGCTGAACATTCAGGTTCCAATGCTGCATGTAACCGGTGCGCATATCTCTTTGCAGCGCCAGCGCTGAATCCGGCAACGGAAAAGGGAAGAAAGACGGGAACGGGTTGTTGAGCGTCAGCGGCAAGCCGGGCAGCGAGAAGAACAGATTGTTGTCGAAGTACGGCGAGTTGAAATAGAGCGCCTCGGCCGGTGCGAAAGGTGATTGGTCGTAATAGATACCGTAGCCACCGCGAATGACCGTCAACTGATCGTCGCCTAAAGTCCAGGCAAAACCGACACGAGGTGCGAAGTTGTTCTTGTCTGCCTCGTAGCCACTCCTGGGCATACCATTAGTTCCAACCGGAACGAGGGTTCCTGTTGCTATGTTGTAGAGAGCGGCGTGATCCTCATCATCAACAGCCGGCGTGTTGTACTCGTATCGAAGACCACCGGTCAGGGTTAAGTTCTTTCTGATGCGGAAACTGTCGTTGATAAAGAAATTGTAACTTTCGGTACGGATCTGCTGCGGATTGTCGACTCGGGCCACGCTTGTCAGGAAAGGAAATCCAAGCAGGAGATCGCCCAGCGCATTGTTGGTGATCTGTCCGAACGGTGAAAATTGCAGACGACCCCGCGACTCAACATCACGAAACGCATTCTGTTGCGAGAAGCGAAGGTCGGCACCGAACTTGATCAGATGATCACCGCTAGCGTAACTCGCGTTATTCAATACCTGGTAGACATTCGTCACACTGTTTTGCGGATTATTGCCTTCGTCGCCAAGTGGAGAAAAGCCTGTAATAGTGATGAAGCTAAGACCAAGGTCACGAGCTTTTGGCGAAATCGTCGGCAATCCCACACTCGAGTTCAAAACACTTCCTTGCTGATTAACTGATGCTGCCACACGGCTAAACGCGAGGCGCGTTTCATTCACCAACTTCGGCGTGAGCACAAGGGTGAGTGCAGCCATCACATTCTGACTGCGTCTTCCCACGTTATCGCCAAAGCCAGAAACGGCCGAGAACGAAGGACCGGTAAACGGTTCGAAGAGATCGCGTTCGCCAAAGCTGTAGCGAAAGGCCAGGTCAGCCCGGCCGGTTAACTGATGGTCGACTCGTACGTCGAAGCTGTCGTTGTCGTCTTGCTGGGTTGGAGAAGAAACAAAGTTCTGAAAAGGCACGTTTCGATTTGGCAATGGATAAAGTGCGGCGATGGCGCGCCCGACCGCGTTGATACGCTGGTCAGGAATCGAGCCTCCCTGAAACGGCTGTTGGGTGAACGGGTCGATTGGCACTCCGAAAAGACTTTGCGCGAAGTTTCCGCGACGCTCCTGGGCTGTCGGCACATTCGTAACCCTGGTGATGCCTTCGCGCGAGCGCGTCCCTTCATAATCCGCAAAGAAGAAGGTGCGATCTCGTTTGATTGGGCCACCGATAGCTCCACCAAATTGATTGCGAATGTACTTTGGTTTTGATTCGGTTGACGGCGCGAAGAAGTTGCGGGCATCGAGTGCTGCGTTCCGGTGAAACTCAAAGGCCGAGCCGTGAACATCGTTTGATCCCGAGTTGAGAATCACGTTGACCTGCGCACCAGGGTTGCGACCAAATGTCGCATCGTACGTGCTGGTCAACATCTCAAACTCACGGATGGCGTCGACGGATGGACGCACGCCAAACGTGTTGAGTTTCGGATCGACGTTGTATACACCGTCGAGTAAGAAGTTATTGGCGTCTTCACGTGCGCCGTTGACGCTAAATGCGAAGTCACCGCGAGCTGAACCAGCAGAGCCTGGCGCTGCGGGAACTGCGCCGGGGACGAGCAGTGACAATTCAAAGAAATTGCGACCGTCGAGCGGGAGACCCTTTACCTGATTATTGTCAATTACCGTCCCAAGCGATGGTGAATCCTCTTTCAAGTCATTCGTGGCCTCGATCGTAACAACGTTTGTGCCACCAAGTTCCATTACGATATCCAGTCGTATCTCCTGGTTTACGGGAACTTCTACCATCAGGACGGACTTCTGAAATCCCTGAACTGTAGTTTCTACCTGATAGGAACCGGGCCTTAGCGAAGCGATTGAATACTCACCTTCAGATCCACTCTGAACAGTTCGCGTTTCCTTCGTCTCACTGTTGATTGCCTTAACCTCAGCGCCCGGAACTCTCGCCTCTCTCGGATCGGTAACCGTTCCTCGAATTGTTCCGCGGTAGGTTTGTGCCATTACGGAAACCGCGCAGACGACAAACAAAGAGAGAGAAACAAGAAGGCGGCTGATTGACTTCAAGGGCTTAGTTCTCCAGATCCGAAACGTTAGACTAAAACTCAGATTTCCGAGACCTTAACAGAAGCATTGACGCTGTGTCTAAAGTTCAGCGTAAGTTCAGCGGCCTCGAGCAACCGGGAGCAACCTCGACGAGTATTTGTCTATCCAAAGTTAGAACGTGGTTGCTAGAATGCGTGCAGTCCAAAGAGGTTAAAGACTCGCATTCGCATCTAGAGAGATTACGGCAAAAGTCTCAGTTGAGTTTCAGATTAACTCCCGGCGCTAACGCGGAATTAATACGAAACCAGTCGCGGGTTAACTCTAAACAGCTTTGGACCTTCGCTCTTGAATATCATTCATTTTTTCGGAGGTTCTGATGCTCTGGATCATTTTTGCACTTGGTGCTGCGTTAGCGTGGGGACTGTATGGACCGGCGCTTCATAATGGACAGGTTCAGTTGGGAAGTCCGATGCGCGCGCTGCTCTGCGTTGGCGTCGCCTACTTTTTGATTGGAGTTCTCGTCCCCGTAATTTCACTTTCTTACCAGGGTCAGTTGAATGGATTCACCGTGAAGGGATCAATGGCGGCGACATTAGGCGGCGTACTTGGGGCTGCCGGAGCCGTCTGCATCATCTTCGCGTTTCGGGCCGGTGGTCTTCCGACTTACGTGATGCCAGTGGTTTTCGCCGGAGCGCCACTCGTGAATGTCTTGTTTTCAATGTTGTTGCATCCGCCAAAGCAGTCGCCTAATCCGCTGTTGTATTTAGGATTTTTGTTGGCTGCTTCAGGCGCAGGATTGGTTTTGTATTTCAAGCCCGCGTCCTAAATTTTGCCTCTGTGCTTTCTCCGCGTCTCTGTGTCTCTGTGGTGATGTAAAGACCTCGATTAGTTGAACCACAGAGACTCGGAGACACAGAGATAGCACAGAGTTCTATGTACGGAAGGTGATCGCATGAAGAGTAAAGTAGCAATGATCGTGACCTTGGTTCTGTTCTGTCTAACAGGAGTAGTGGCGCAGACAGGTGCTGACTGGCCACAGTGGCGTGGACCGAATCGCGACGGTATTTCCAAGGAGACCGGGTTGCTCAAGCAGTGGCCGGAAACTGGTCCAACGTTAGTCTGGAAAGCGAGCGGGGCGGGTACAGGTTATTCATCGCTCGCGGTTGCCAACGGTCGCATCTTCACGATGGGTCTCCGTGGAGACAAGGAATACATAATTGCGTTCGACACGGCTACCGGTAAAGAAGTGTGGGCGACACTGAATGGAACGGGCTACCAGAACGACAAAGGTGGTGGTCCGAGAGGTACACCAACCGTTGATGGCGATCGTCTTTTCGCACTTGGTGGTAACGGCGATCTCTCCTGTCTCGAAACGAAAACCGGCAAAGTTGTCTGGGCAATGAATCTCCTTCAGAAGTTTGGAGGCGAGAACCCGAGATGGGGAATCAGTGAGTCGCCGCTCGTCATGGGTGAAAAATTATTGGTAAATGCCGGTGGGCCTGACGCTTCAGTAATGGCACTCAATAAGCAAAATGGCGCGCTGATCTGGAAAAGCCAGAGCGACGGTGCAGGTTATTCTTCCGCTATGCCGGTTCAGATCGGTTCGACGACCCATGTAGTTTTCTTCACTCACGATCGTGCGCTTGGTGTCGATCTCAAGGACGGCCGATTACTGTGGTCCTATCCTAAGGCGTCGAACAACGTCGCTAATGTTGCGACACCCGTCATCAGGGGAAACAAGGTGTTCGTGTCGTCGGACTACGGGACAGGCGCCGGGTTGGTTGAAATCAAAGCCGACAATAGCGCGCAGGAAGTCTACTTTACGAAAGATATGCGTAATCACCACAGCAGTTCCATCTTGATCGGTGATTACCTGTACGGGTTCTCGAGCGGCATTCTGACAGCAATGAAATTCGATACTGGTGAAGTTGCCTGGCGCGACCGGAGTGTGGGCAAAGGTTCGCTGGTTTATGCCGACGGGAATCTTTATGCGTTGAGTGAGAATGGTGTAGTTGGACTGGTTGAAGCTACGCCGACCGGGTATTCCGAGAAAGGTCGTTTCCGTATTCAACAGGAATCACTGCCGACCTGGACGCACCCGGTAATTTCGAATGGCCGGCTCTACCTTCGCGATCAGAACACGATCTATGCCTACGATGTGAAGGCAAAGAAATAGATCATTACGTCTTAGCTGAGGGCGAGTTCAAATTGAAAAGGTAGGAAGAAATTGTGCAAGTAAGGAAGGGTGGTTTACCCCCGCTCTTTTGTCCTGGTTATAGAGATGCCAGGATCGAGAGCGGGGGTAAACCACCCTTCCTTACTTGTACTAGATTTGATTCTACTGACGACCCTGGTACTTGGTTTTGCAGGTCCTACCACGCAGGTTCCTACTTCGCAGGTTTGTTGGAGATACAGTAGAGATTGCTCTCGCCGCGGATCAGGAGGTTGCCGCCTGCGATTGCCGGAGAGGCGTAAATAGGTTCGCCCAGCGCATTGGCTTGAAGGACTTCCGGCGTTGCACCAGCCTTCAAGATGAAACTGTCGCCATCCTCACTTACCAACAGGATCTTCCCATCGAACGCTACCGGCGAAGCGGTAAATTTTGCCGCAACCGGCACACGAGTGAGATAGACAACCTTTCCCGTCGCCGCTTCCAAACACGTAAGCGCTCCAGCATCCGTCAGCAAGTAGAGATAGTCGTTGTAGAGAATCGGCGATGGCACATACGCAGTTCCCTTGTCATATCGCCACACGACACTGGTTGTGTCTGCTAAATCGCCTGAACCGCCGAGACGAATTGCAAAAGCGCGTTTCGCATCACTGCCGGCGGTAACAAAAACAAGATCTTTCGCGGCAACCGGGCTGGGTATCGGATTGCTGTCTACTCCCGGACCACGCCACAGCTCTTTTCCATTCGCCGGATCGTAGGCAATGATCCTGGCTGGTCCACTTGTGATGAGTTCTGTTCGACCGCCGAAAGTGATAAGCAGTGGTGTGGCCCAACTTCGACGTTGATCACGTTCACTGCGCCACACTTCTTTGCCTGTTCTTTTTTCAACCGCGGCGATAAAACTTCCTTCTCCATATTCCTGATCACACTGAAGGATTACCAGGTCACGATAGATTATTGGCGAGGTGCCTGGTCCCATCCCGCCTTTTGCGATCTTGCCGAGAGAAGTTTTCCAGACTCGTTTGCCGTCGAAGTCGTAACAATAGAGACCTTCAGCTTCAAACGAGAGATAGACGTACTTACCATCGGTTGTTGGTGTTGCAGAAGCGTAGGTGTTTTTTCGATGCCGGTTATCGTAGACCTGACCTTCGTAAACCGTGCGTTCCCACTTGAGTTTTCCCGACTCCAGATCGAAGCAGAGCAGCTTCATCGTATAGCCGTGGTCGGCGCCGACACTGTCAGGATGTTTATATTCCTGGCCGCGACGTACGTGTCGAACTGCTTCCGCGCCAGGAATGACTGGACCTTCAATTGAGGTGGTTACAAAAACACGGGAGCCCCAGACTACTATCGGAGAGGAATGTCCACGTCCGGGAATGGCAGTTTTCCAACGAATGTTTTTGGTTTCGCTCCACTCGACGGGGAGATCGCGTTCGGCAGATATGCCACTGCCGTCACCTCGCCACTGAGGCCAGTTGGTCTGAGCGTTGGCATTACAGAAAAAGAGAAAGAGAAGTGAAATGAGCAACAAACAGCGGGGAGAATGTGGACTGTCTATCATTGGTTTATGCAAAGGTAAGACAAGCGAAAAAAAAGAACTTAAATCCAGTGCAAGTTGGGAAGGGCGGTTTACCCCCGCTGGGCTACCCAGGGGCCACATCGGAATTCCTTTAGCCAGGTCAGCGGGGGTAAACCGCCCTTCCTAACTTGCGCTATTTTGCGGAGTCTCTTGACCTTCATGCCCGCACTATTTTGTATTTCCGATGCAGTAGAGCTGTCCGGCTGTTCTGATAAAGATTTGACCGTCGGAAATTGCCGGTGAACTCAGGCAGTAGTCGTTCAGCGCGTTTTCGGCGATCACTTCAAATTTTGGCCCAGCCTTGACGACAGTCGTGAGTCCATCTTCATTTGTGATGTAGATCTTTTCGTCGGCCAGAACAGGAGAAGCGCTGCACGCCCCTGATTTGATTCGCTGCTTGCCGTAAATCTCCTGACCAGTCTTTGCATCAAAGCACCACATGATCCCCGAATCGTTGACGACATAGAAGTATTTGCCATCGGTCACAGGAGTTGGTACGTCTGGTCCATTGAGCGTCGACCAGAGTACGTGCGATGTCGTGATGTCGCCGCGTCCACCTGCTTTCAGTGCCAACAGAGGCTTTACGCGTGTTGGAACATAGACAATGTCGTTGAAGACAACCGGTGAGGCCACGATTCTGTAGAAGGGATCGTTACTGGGGTTGAGTCCGTTTGCGCGCCAGAGTTCTTTGCCTGTCGCGGGGTCATGACCAGTTACACAATCTCCTCCGGTAATGACGATCTCGACATTCTTTCCGTAACGAAGCAGGCCTGGAGTTGTGTACGAGTCAGGCGACTCTCGGATAGCGGCAGTCGCGCGTTCAACTTTCCACAGCGTCTTGCCGCTCTTCTTGTCGATTCGCATGACATACGAAGGATCGTCTGTCTTCATCCCGTGAAGCACCTGGACATACAGCGAATCGTCCAGTAAGAGAGGCGAGGAAGCGTAGCCCCAGTTCTGTCNNNNTCGCGCGTCCAGAGTTCAGTACCTTTAAAGTCGAAGCTCTTGAGTATGCCTGTTCCGGTCATCACGTAAACGTTTCGGCCGTCCGTGACAGGCGATGGCGACGACATGTTTTGCTTGCGCATTTTCACGTTGCCGGCGCCGAGCGGTTGTTTCCAAACGATATCGCCCTTCTTGCGGTTAACACACCAGAGCGAAAGATTGTCGCCTTCGGCAACGTTCAAGAAGATCAAGTCGCGCCAGATGATTGGTGTCGAACCGCTCCAACTTGGCATCGCAAGTTTCCAGACAATGTTTTCATCTGTGGTCCAACGGGAAGGAAGATTCTTTTCATTGCTTAGACCATTGAGGTTTGGTCCACGCCATTGAGGCCAGTTCTGAGCGTTGGCGGCAGCAGTCAGGATCAGAACAACGAAAAAGGATTGAATGAATCGCAACTTCACTTTGGACTCCTCAAACTGATTGTTAATTGTATTGACTGCCTTGCGTGTAAGCCTACTTTAACACAATGTGCGATATGCTTTAGCTTGTCGTGACTACAACCAGCGGAAGATCGAACCATACGGACATTTCGAGTGCCATCTCTCAATTCTGCGAGTGACGACAAGCTAAAGCATATCGCCCATTTGGAACTATTCAGCTTTCAACGCTCTTAACAACGGCGTTCGAATCGATACCCAGGTAGCTGCGACAGATGCCAGGAGACCCGAAACCAGTACTGCCAGCAACAACAATCCGAGAGACAGGTGGAATGGTTGACCTTGTCGCGATAGATACACCGGCATGATTGCCAGCAATGCGCAGACAACACCCGTCATGACACCGGCAACGAGTAGCAATGCATTCTCGGCAACTATCATGACTGCGAAATGACGTGAGTTGTAGCCTACCGCCCGCATCAGTGCCAGTTCACGACGTCGCTCGAGCACATTCCTCAGCAGGACCGCCGCCAGGCCGATAGTGCCGAGCACCAGACCAAGCCCACCCAGCATTTGGAAAGTTGAGAGGTACGTATTTTCAACTCGATGAAAACTAGCGAGACGTTCAGACGTTGACTGTACGTCGAATCCAAAGTCTGACAGCCGGTCTTCAAGTGTTGCCGCAACCGGCTGGGCGCGACTGCTATCCGGTAGGTCGATCAAGAAGAACCGATAGCCCTGTTGGTCCGGAAAAGCACGAATGAAGTTCTTTTCCGACATCAAAAGTTCACTCTGAAACAGACTTCCCGAGAGCGCTGCCACGACTCGCAGACGAATTGGTCCGCCACCGTGGTCCAGTGTTAGTTCGTCACCGATCTTCAGATGTAAGACATAGTTGAGGGAATTAGCATCGGCGATTACCGGTATGGCGCCATCATCAAACGGTCGATTTAAGAGCAGCCATGGGTTGGCGGTCTCCTCATTGTTGCCGGGCAGTGAAGAGTCAAAAGAAAAGCGACCCGCACGGAGAAAGTTATCCGTTGGTGCGATCACTTTAGGATTTTGCGGTCGGTAGAGATTCAAACAACTTGCATCGTCTCCAGGCTGTAGCCGAAAGCGCGTCAACGTCACACCGCTCAAACCGCTTAGCGATGACTGAGGATCGCCCGTCGCCAGATTTAAGTCTTGCTGGCCCTCTTTGGTGTTTGGATCCTTTACGATTGGAAGCAGGGACTCTGCCAGCAAAGCGAAACCACCAGTGCCTGAACTTCGATCGAGCATCGACGGCTCGCCACGATGTCGGAATGAATCGACTGCCACAATGATGAAAGTTGCTGACGCGATGAGAGAAATACACAGAATGCTTCTGCCCGGTCGATATGCGGTGTTACGAAAACCGAGTCGCGTGATCGGCAGTAATCCGCGTCCGGCCAGTGGTTTCTTATGGCGTCTCTTAAACCAGCTTGATTGGAAAAACAGAAATGCAGCAAGCAGCAGAGTCCCACCTATAAAGAAGCCCGCGACCTGCGACAGCAAATGGAAAAACGCTGCGACAAGAAGCAGGACTCCTAACAGTGATAACCCCAGGCCAATACGAAAAGACGTTTTGCCGGCCTTCGCCTTATGAGTGTCGCTGGCAAGAGTCCCGGCCAGCAGTCCGCGCGTCGACTGTTTTTTCAAACTACGCAGAGTTACCGCGACACAAAGCAAAGCTGCCACGATCCCGCCGATTGCCCCTATCAAGAGTGACAATGGAGTCACGTGAAGCTGTAGCGACGTGGTGGCCACAGCATTAACCCACCATGTGCGCAGGCCAAACATCATTAGTTGACCGTAAGCAATTGCGCCGAGTAACCCGAGAACACTACCCACGATAGCCAGCAGTGCTGCTTCAGTTAAGAATTGTTTCCGGATTGCAGATGGTCCAAACCCCATCGCGCGGAGTGCCCCGATTTCGCGTACGCGCTGTTCGACGCCAAGTTTGAAAAAGAGCGTCGTAAGTAATATGGCCGAGACGACGAGAAAGAAGCTGAAGTAAAGGAAGTACTCTCCGAAATCTGTGGCGCCCTGGGATGCGTTGGTTCCCTGAGAGCGAACTGGAATTACGGCGCCACCAACCGTCGACGGTTTCAGAGTCGCTTTAAGTTGTTGCTCAAACGCGTTGAGCGTCTCGTTGCTTGATTGCAGTCTGATCGACGTAATGTGTCCAAAACGCGATCCCCAAAGCGCCTGGCCCGCTTTGAGCCTCATAAAAGCTTTTGGTGTGGTGTGAAACTGATGCCAGTACTCTTCATCCTTTGGTCGAACAAGATCGAGATTGACTGGAAACGGTGGATCCCAGTTTGACAGGTTTTCCGAGCCCGAGATTCCCGGATAATCCGGGACTAAGTTTTTATCAGCAGCCAGGCCCTTGATTGGTACTACCCCGGCTAACTGGAACGTCGCCGTTTTTGTCTCCAGCCGCCCGGCTTCCTGCCAGAGGTAGTAATCAATCGTGATCCGGTCTCCCTCGCGAACACCCAGGTCAGACGCGGTCCAGTCGTTAAGAATGAGCTGTGGACTGTCTGTCTCAGAGATTTCCTTACCAGTCAGTTTTTTGAAGCTCGCATCGTCGACTGCAGTAATCAATGAGTAGGGCACTGAACGACCGTTTCCATTAATGCTATTCGCCAGGTATGAAAAGTACGACGAAGGGTTAAGTGATAGGCCCTTAGCCGTTGTCTCTATGGTTTCTGCCAGTGAGTCAGAGATCATCTTGCTGCTGTGTTCCAGGGCCAGTGCAGGTTGATCATCCACGGTCAGACGTCGAACTTCGATGCCCAGGTCGGCGAGTGTTGTGCGTTCCTGGAAGATCTTGTTGAGAGTTGAGGTCTTGAGTGCTTGTGTTCCACCTTTTATCTCGGCGACAAGCAGTAAGTTAACCTTGTCGATTTGTTCGAGCTCTTGTTGTAGAACTTTCAGGGAGACAAAGATCGCGCGTACACCTGTTTGTTGAGGCTGAAGCGAGAAGTCGCCAAGCGCATTAGCAGGCAAGATTTCACCAGCAGTTAGCCTTAGGGTTTCACCTGGCTGTTCTTTCTTACTGTGTAGCGACTCAAGTGGAATCGCACTTGGCTTTTCGACTTGCAAGACAAGGGCGTCGCCCGGGTGGGTGCCTAACTCTTGCGCGAGAGCCTGGCTGAGATAGACATTTCTGTTCTCGGGTGCTCGCCTTTCAATAAAGTTGAAGCGCCAGAAGCGGTCGTCAACTCCGTAAACTTTGATTGATGTTGCCAGTCGTTTGCTCGACTCGTGTGTGATG
>QHXL01000330.1 GCA_003222935.1 Acidobacteriota bacterium | reverse complement strand
CGTCTGCACAAACAGTCTTCGTAGATACTCGCTCGCTAAGTTCCTGCCTGGCCCAGTGGTTTAAGACGTGTCTTGAGACGTGTATTGAGTCGTTCCGCCTCCTTGCAATGTTTGCCTGGGTGCTCGTCCTGGTAGGTCTCGTGAATGCGCAGTCCGCGACTCCAAACAAAACTGGTGAAGCTGAAGTTGTGATCGATGGGGTCAACGACAGCACTGTGTTTGGAATGGGCAACACCGTGCGGATCAAGGGAACTGTCAAACAAGGTGCGATCGCCTTTGGCGGTGATGTGGTAGTTGAAGGCATTGTCGAAGGCGACGTGGCAACAATAGGCGGTTCAGTGATCCAGCTAAAGGGGGCTCGAATCGGTGGCGACGTGATTGTCTTCGGCGGTGCGTATCGACACGAAGACGATGTCCCACTTCGCAAGGAAGCCGCGTCCACGATGATGTACGCGGGCTATCAGCCGGAGCTTCGCGAACTGATGCGCAGCCCGTCGGGTTTGCTTCGGCCCAGTTGGTCCCCCGGGTATTTGGGTTTGCGCCTTCTCGCCATACTTTTTTGGTTCATAGTTGCGTTGGCATTAACTGCTGCTATGCCCGGGACCATCAGTCGCGGCATAACCCGACTCCAATTGACCAGCTTAAGAGTTGCCATAATAGGATTTATCGGAGCAGCGGTGATGGGAGCTGGAGTTGAGGCGTGTCTTTGGATACTTCCCCAGGCAATCAGTGCGCTGGTCGGCATCATGGCCTTAATACTGGCGTTAGTGGCATGGTTATTTGGTCGTGTCGTGTTGGCAGCCGCAACTGGAAGATGGCTCCAGAGGAAATACGTCCCGGTGGGAAAACACTCCGAATCCGTCGCGCTTCTGAGCGGCACCGCGTTTTGGGTTGTATTGACTTCACTTCCTTATGTTTGGCCTTTAGCGTTTACAGTGATGGTCGTTCTCAGCCTTGGATTGGCCCTGACCGCTCGATATCGAGCCGGTTGGGGTCGCGCCGGAGGCGGTCCTACCTTCTGAGAGATACAAATTCAACCCAACTTTGGGCATCATAGGGACGTCGAACAGGCGTTCGGTGGATTCCCTGTTAACTTTGCGCCTTCTTGGGCGTCTTAATCCTGGGGTCCGTGTGTTTTGCTGCACGCGAAGAGAGCGGCTTTGTTAGAACATTCTCCGCCCTGGTTACGTAACTCTTCCTGGTTCTTGCCAGAAGCAGCGGTGGTTCCTCTTTGCGATTGCAGGTCATAAAACCGCACAGTGCGGTGTTCATTTAACAGGACAGAAAGGACGAGTAAATGAGGGCGCTCTTTTTAGCAGCCGCGTTGGCACTGACCGGACTCATTCTTAGTACCGCTAGTTTCACTTCGCAGGCTTCCAATTCTCAACAGACTCCCGATCCCGGTATTCAGGCCAAGGGCGCAATCGGTGAGGTCAAGAGCATCGATGCTCCTTCCAAGCTGGTGACGATCAAAACCGACGCAGGTTCCACCGTGCTGGTTCTCTACACCGACAAGACCACTTACAAAAAGCTGGCCCCTGGTGAAACATCACTCACTACGGCCACCGACATCACTTTTGCTGACGTTGCTGAGGGCGATCGGATCTGGGCGCGGGGAACTGTTGCAGAAGATAAAAAGTCGGTTTCAGCTCAACAGATCGTTGTAATGACCAAGGGCGATCTTGCCAAGAAGCAAGATGCTGAACGATTGGAGTGGCGACGCAGGGGAATACTTGGCGTCATCGCTTCACTCAAGCCCGATACCAAGGAGATCACGATCACCAGCCGGACATTGGCCGGTACACAGAACGTTATTATTCCGGTCACGGACAAAACGGATATGCGCCGGTATGCTCCTGACTCGATCAAGTTCAGTGATGCGAAGGAGAGTGATTTTAACGAGCTGAAGGTTGGCGATCAGTTACGAGCTCTTGGTGATCGCGCGCCAGATGGAACGCACTTCACGCCGCAGAAAGTTGTGACCGGAAGTTTTCGAACTGTATACGGCACCGTAACTGCAGTCGATCCAGCAACCGGAGAGATCAAGATCAACGAGCAGGAAAAGAAACAGGCGTTGGCTATCGTTATCAAGCAAGACTCCGTCCTGCGAAAGTTTCCTACCGATATGTCAGCCATGATGGGTGGCATGGGTCGTGGTCCGGGCGCCGGAGGTCAGGGCGGTCAGGCACCTCAGGGCGGTGGACAGGGTCAGCCTGCAGCCAGGCCACAAGGCGCGGGAGGTCCCGGCGCTACGGGTGGACCAGGTGGGCCGGGAGGTCGACCCGGCGGTGGTCCCAACATCAACGATATGCTCGAGCGACTCCCAACGATCACCATTGCCGATGTTAAGGTCGGCGACAAGATTATCGTTTCCAGCACCCAGGGAGTCGATCCCGGGCGGTTGACAGCTATCTCGCTGGTTTCCGGAGCCGACACGTTGTTGGCAATGTTGGCACCAAGACCACAGCCGGGTCAGGCAGCACCAAATCCTGCCGCGGGTTTGGGTGGTGGCGGCGGTATTTCATTCGGCATCGGTTTACCTTAATTCAGAAGCATCAAGACGACCGGACGCTGTTCACCCGCTTAGCGTCCGGTGTCTTGGTAAGTACCCATAGAGGCGTCGTGCCCTTTCCCCTAAAGGTTTCGCAATGAACTCTGCTTTAAGTTTTCCCCGCAAGCTATTCACTATCGGTCTAATCATTGTTCTAACTTCCTCTCTACTTTACGGACAAGCGCGCGGTAGCCTACGCGGTTTGATTACCGATGAGTTGGGTGCTGCGATTGTTGGCGCGAGTGTCACCCTGACGGATGCGACCGGTGCGCAGAAAAAAGCTACAACCAACGCGGAGGGTGTTTACGCCTTTTCAGGGTTAGCTCCGGGCAAATACACAATTTCTGCAGCTGCCACCGGTTTTGCAGTTTCCGAGGGCAGGGAAGTTGACGTCACCACGCAAAGGCAGACTGTTGATCTAACGCTGAAGGTTACGATTGAAGAAAAGGTAACTGTCGGCGCCGAAACGCCAGTTAGCACTGAATCGACTGCCAACGCCAATCAACAGGTAATCTCCGGTAAAGACCTGGATGCATTGCCGGATGACCCTGATGAATTGGCAGCGGCGCTTCAGGCTTTGGCCGGGCCTTCGGTTGGTCCAAATGGCGGACAGATCTTTATCGATGGCTTCTCCGGCGGCAGCATGCCTTCGAAAGATTCGATTCGTGAGATTCGCATTAACCAGAATCCGTTCGCGGCCGAGAATGATCAACCTTCAGGTCGAATCGACATTCTTACCCGACCGGGCACCGACAAGTTTCGCGGTGGCGCCAATTTCAATTTCAACGATGAGAGTTTGAACTCACGCAACCCGTTCGCTATCAGTTCGAGCAAAAGAACTCCTTTTCAAATTCGTCAGTACAGCTTCAATTTCAATGGACCTTTGGTAAAGAGGAAGGCTTCTTATTTCGTGGAGTTCGGTCGAAACGAGACCGACGACAATGAGTTGATTCGAGCGACCGTACTTGATTCGTCACTTAACCCGATTCAGGTTGGCAACGGATTTCTGGTTCCCAGGCGCAACACTAACTTTAGCCCGCGGCTCGACTATGCCATCAACACCAACAACACACTCGTGGGTCGTTATAACTACTTCCGGTCACGCACAGACAATCAGGGCGTTGGCGGGTTCAACTTGCCGGAACGTGGCTTCGATCTTGTTTCAACCAATCACAATGTTCAGCTAACAGAAACGGCTATTCTTAACGCCACCACGATTAACGAGGTTCGTTTTCAGTATTCAAACGGTCGTACCGAACAGATAGGCAACAACACGGTGCCGTCGCTGAATGTTAGTGGTTCATTCAACTCTGGTGGCTCTCAGGTCGGTCATTCGATTAGTGAAAGAAAAAGCTGGGAACTAAATAACTTCACCGCCAGGCAGATGGGCCAACATGCCATCAAGTTTGGTGGACGCGTCAGACATGTGGATATTGACGATACGAGCCCGACTAACTACGGTGGCTCATGGACGTTCACCGGCGGTTTTGGACTCACGAGTATTCAGCGTTATCAACTGACCCTGAAGCTTCAACAACAAGGAAAGACACCGGCAGAGATTCGCGCAGCAGGTGGTGGCGCAGCCGCTTTCAGCATCAATGCCGGAAATCCTTTCGCTGATGTCAGTCAGACAGACTTTGGTTTCTTCGTGCAGGATGATTGGCGCGTTCGACCCAACATCACGCTGAGCTACGGACTGCGTTACGAAACACAAACGAATGCACACAGCAAGTATGACTTTGCGCCGAGAGTCGCCGTTGCCTGGTCGCCTGGTGCGGCCAACAGCGCGAAACCGCCGAAGATGGTCATTCGGCTCGGGACAGGAATCTTTTATAACCGCTTTAGTGAAGGTGCAACGCTGACCGCCAACCGGTACAACGGCGTCAATGTGCTGCAGACATTTGTTACCGAGCCAGTCGATCGGCAACTACCGCCGTCAGTCGCGGAGCAGCAGCTTCCAAACGTCGCGGGGATTTATTCAATCTTGAATCAGTTTAATCCAACGACAGTTCCTCCTGTTGCAGGTATTCCAACGACGCAGCAAACCATCTGGCAGGTCGATCCAAATCTGCAGATACCCACCGTGTTTGTTGCCGGTGCACAAGTCGAGAGACAACTGCCCCGTAACATCACGATGTTTGCGGGTTTTTACAACATTCGCATCGTACATGCATCAACGCACCCATCCCGGCGACAATTACGCCGCTTACTCCAAACGGTTTGCGACCGACTCCAGGTCTTGGCGAAATCTATCGGTACGAGGCAAGCGGTCAACTCAATCAACGACAATTGTTCGTAGGATTCAATAGCCGGCTCAGCCGGACTTTCACATTGTCAGGAAACTATTCGCTCAGTAAGTCAACAAACGATACTGACGGTCAGGGTTCAACACTCTTCCCGATGAACTCTTACGACACGAGCGGAGAGTTTGGTCGAGGTGGTTTCGACGTTCGCCATCGCTTCACGGTGTTTGGAACTATTAATCTCCCATGGTGGAAAGTAGTTCTTAACCCTTTCGTAATTGCCAACACTGGACCGCCGTTCAACATAACGACTGGACAGGACCTAAACCTTGATCGCCAGGCAAATGAGCGCCCGAGTTTTGCTGTCAACGCAAATTGCTCAGTGCCGTCACTTACAATCAAGTGCACGCCGTTTGGTAATTTCAATCTAAAGCCTCTGCCGGGGGAAACAATAATTCCGCGCAACTACGGCAACGCTCCGGGATCTTTCGTTGTGAATCTTCGAGTAAGCCGAACGTTCCAGTTTGGGGAGATCCATCGTAACAACGCTGCTGCGGCAAGGCCCCAGGGACAAACTGTACAGGCTGCGGCACCAGCTGGTGGGCCTGCAGGGCATGGTGGTGGACCTGGTGGTCCAATGGTCGCTGGCGGAGGTGGAGGCGCGGTTAGGTCGCCGGGCGGCGGTGGACCTCCGCAGGGAGGCGCTGCGCCAAGTGAGAAAAGATTTACTTTGAACGCCTCGATTAACTTAACTTTCAGAACCTTCTGAACAACGTGAATCTTTCGGCTCCGGTCGGCAACTTGTTGTCGCCGAGTTTTGGACAATCGTTGGGCTTAAGTAGTTTTGGAGGTTTTGGCGGCGGCGGTGGAGGTGCTGGCGCCGGCAATCGTCGAATTTACGCGCAGTTGCGTCTTAATTTTTAAGCTGAAAAATGCAGAGTAGAAAAAGGAATAAGCAATGAGAAAGACCCTTCTGGTTCTTGGTATGTTTGCCTTAGGTGCAACACCCATTTTTGCTCAAGATGCCACGACAAAGAACGGAACAACGCCGACAACGTCCACATCTGCCGTCGCGACAGTTGTAATCACGCCAACTAGTACTCCGAGTGATCTGGCGAAAGCAGCAATTCAAGCGCAGGGCGGCGAGAAGTTCAAAAGTGTCCAAAACATGATGTTGCGCGGCTCGGTTCAGCTTTATGCACCGAACAGTATTCAATCGCTTCCCGGATCCTTTTACATCGTGACGTCGGGCAACAAATTGCGAATGGAACTCGACGCGCGTCCTCAGATTGTTTTCAAACAGATTTACGATGGTCAAAATTCTTTCAGTTCGATGCCTGGGGTCGAGATTCCGCCGCTTAGTAAATTCGGGATGAATGCGCTCAGTCACGCTGACCAACCCGGTTACAAGTTGACCGCATTACCGGATAAGAAAAAGCAAAGAGGATTTCGACTGGAAGATCCAGATGGCTACACTACCGACTTCTACATCGATCCAACGACGGGTCGAGTAATGAGCTTCCTGATGTACTACCAGGGTTACACGTTCGGCACCGAGAACAGTAAGTTCAAAGACGTCGAAGGCGTTCTTGTGCCATTCAGTTTTTCGCAGCGATTTGAAATGCCGATCGGAGCTTTCTTTGCCGAGTACAACGTCAAGGAAGTGAAGCTGAATCAAACGTTGGCTGAGGATATGTTTGTGATTCCTCGTTAACTTTTCACAGGCTCGTTAGAACAAAAGAGAAGAGGCTGCCCGCAACGGCAGCCTCTTTCCGTTTACAATGTTTCGGTTGAAGCTAAACGCTTGTAATCTCGGTCTCTTTTGTTTTGGAGAGATCGTCAATCTTCGTGATGTAAGTGTTGGTGAGTTTCTGAATTTCATCCAGCCCGTCGCGCTCGGCATCTTCCGAGATCAGCTTGTCTTTGAGCATTTTCTTGAGGCGCTCGTTACCGTCCCGTCGAACGTTGCGGACAGCGGTGCGGTGATCCTCGGCAATGTCATGTACTTGCTTCGCGAGTTGTTTACGCCGTTCTTCGGTTAGCGGTGGAATTGGGATTCGCACAAGCTTGCCGTCGTTTGAGGGGTTCAAGCCAAGGTCTGCGGTTCGGATTGCTTTCTCAACAGCGCCGATTTGTGTTTGATCCCAGGGCTGTACGGTTAGCATTTGCGGTTCGGGTGCATGGACCGAAGCCATCTGGGTAAGCGGTGTCATGTTCCCGTAGTAGTCGACCATCACCGTGTCGAGCAGACTTACCGCCGCGCGTCCAGTCCTTACCGTCGCAATTTTGCGTTTAAAGTCGTCGATCACGGTTTCCATTCGTGGTCGCGTCTCTTTGATTACGTCTTTTTCACTCATGGTTTCGACTCCGCTAATTGTTTGGTCAGGTCCAAATCACCCGGGAAGACTGAAACTACCCCTCGCACTATTTCCCAAGCCAAACACGTGTTCCGACACCGGTCTCGCCCAGAACTACACGGCTGATATTTCCCGACTGCCGCATGTTGAAAACAACAATTGGAAGATTGTTGTCCATACAGAGCGAGATTGCCGAGGCGTCCATCACCTTCAGCTGTTTTTCAAGTACAGCCTGATAAGTGATCTCACTGTACCGCTCCGCTGTCGCGTCTGCCATTGGATCGGCTGAGTAGACCCCATCAACTTTTGTCGCTTTAAGGATGATGTCTGCCTTGATCTCTAAAGCACGCAACGCAGCTGCTGAGTCAGTAGTGAAGTACGGGTTACCTGTGCCCGCTGCAAAAATTACAACACGCCCTTTTTCTAAATGTCGAACGGCGCGTCGCCTAATAAACGATTCTGCAAGCTGTGGAATATCGACGGCTGAAAGTACTCGAGTATCCACGTCGATCTTCTCGAGCGCATCCTGAAGTACAACTGCATTCATGACAGTCGCCAGCATGCCGATGTAGTCGGCGGACGATCGGTCCATGTTGCCGGCACTCTTGGATACGCCGCGAAAAATGTTGCCGCCGCCCACGACTACAGCGACTTCAACGCCAATCTCGTGCACAGCCTTCAGCTCTTCAGCGACACTGCGAGCCACATTGACGTCGATACCGTAGTTCTGCTCGCCCATCAACGCTTCGCCCGAGATCTTCAACAGGACGCGGTTGTAGGCGAGCTTAGTCGCATTACCATCTCTAACAGTTGTGGTCATCGATTAGATTCTGCAGTTTAGCTTAGCAATGAAGCGACTTCGTTACTGAAATCATCTCCACGGCGCTCCAGACCTTCACCCATCTTATAGCGAGTAAATCTGCGGATTGTAATACGCTCGCCCGTCTTGGCAGTCTTTTCGGTGATCAACTCGCCAACCGTCTTAGCCGGGTCTTTAACGAATGGCTGATCGACGAGCACGGTTTCTTCGTAGTACTTATTCACGCGACCGTCGACAATTTTGTCGATTACCTGATCGGGTTTGCTTGCATTCTTCGGATCATTCTTGGCCTGGGCTCTCGCAATCTCTCGTTCCTTATCGAGCACCCCGGCGGGTACCTCGTCTCTGGAGACGAAGCGAGGCTCAGCTGCTGCGATGTGCATTGCGATATCTTTAACGAGACTTTGAAACTCGTCGCCACGAGCGACGAAGTCAGTCTCGCAATTCATTTCAACAAGCACGCCGACTTTTCCGCCCATGTGAATATAAGAACCGACGATGCCTTCAGCTGCTATTCGGCCTTCGCGCTTTTTAGCAGAGGCAAGACCACGTTCCCGCAGAATGTCGACAGCTTTATCTTCGTTTCCAGCGGCCTCAACGAGTGCATTCTTGCACTCCATCATGCCGGCTCCGGTTTTTTCTCTAAGCTGCTTCACGGCAGCCGCAGTAATTTCCGCCATAATCCCCTATTTCTCCGAATCGTTTCGAATTGTTTTTTAAGTGAGCCCGTGCCGATTAAGGTCCGAGCATTGAACTTGTCTCAATGAAAAACGCAGCCCGGCGGATGATCCGCTTAAAGGCTGCGCTCGCCGATTGAGTAAGAATATCGCTTAGCTGGCCGCTACGACTGACTCAGCGCTCTCATCGGGCGCCGCTTCCGTTTCGGTGCTTTCTGCTAACTCAGGTGTTGTCGACTCCGGTTGCGCGCCCTCGTTACTTTTTTCGCCGGCGTCTGCTGCTACTTCAGGTGTCTTTCCTTCTGTTTCGGCAGCAGCGGCAGGCTCGCCACCTTCGCCACCTTCTCCTGCAAGCCCGCCCTCGGTCGCAATCTGGTTTCCTTCGGCGATTGCATCGGAGATGCGAGAAGCGAACAAGCGTACCGCGCGAAGTGCGTCGTCGTTACCGGGGATAACATAGTCAATTCCCTCGGGTGAACAATTTGTATCGACAACAGCTACGATAGGAATTCCAAGGCGATTAGCTTCGGCAACCGCAATCTCTTCCTTTTTCACGTCGATGATGAAGATCACGTCGGGCAGACGAGTCATCGACTTAATTCCCGAAAGGTTCTTGTTTAGACTCTCGCGTTCGCGGTCGAGTTTGATGCGTTCTTTCTTCGTAAGTTTCTCTGCGCGACCGTCCGTCTGCATCGCTTCGAGATCCTTGAGACGCTTAATGGACTTCTGCACAGTTTGGAAGTTGGTCAACAATCCGCCCAACCAGCGTTGGTTCACATAGTATTGACCACACTTTTCAGATTCTTCTCGAATCGCATCTTGTGCTTGACGTTTTGTGCCGACGAACAAAACAGTTCGACCCTTATCCTCCGCGATCATATTCGTTACAAAAGCGATCGCTTCGCGGAACATCCGCTGAGTTTTCTGAAGGTCGATAATGTAAATGCCGTTACGCTCGCCAAAGATGTACTCTTTCATCTTTGGATTCCAGCGACGTACCTGGTGACCGAAGTGCACACCGGCCTCCAGCAATTCTTTCATGGTAACAGAAACCAAACTACGTTCTCCTTCTGCTAATTGGTTTAATGTACTCGTCGCAGCCTCTCGACTCTCTTAGCGGAAGCAACCAATAGTGCTGCGACAATGGATTGAAAACAAAACTCGAAACCCGATGTGGGTTTCGAGTTTGGAACTATCGTTTCGAAAACTGGAAGCGTTTTCGAGCGCCTTTTTGACCGTACTTCTTGCGCTCCTTGATTCGAGGATCACGAGTAACAAGACCGGCATGTTTTAAGGCAGGACGCAGATCAGCGTTGAACTCCATTAGGGCACGGGTAATACCGTGTCGGATTGCGCCGGCTTGTCCCGCGGGTCCACCACCAGCAACGTTGACCACCAAATCAAACTTATTGGTCGTCTCAGTTAACTGCAACGGCTGGCGAATAATCATTCGCAAGGTTTCGTTGGGGAAGTAGCGATCAAACGGCTTGCGATTTATTTGTACTTCGCCTGAGCCCGGTCGGAGATAAACCCTGGCGGTCGACGTTTTGCGCCGTCCCGTTCCGTAATACTGAATATCAGCCACAGTAAGATTTTTCCTTATTTCTTAATACCGTTTATGAAGCTTTTTGCGTGAGATTGTAGGCTTCCGGGCGTTGTGCTGAATGCGGGTGTTCGGCGTCGGCGTAAACCTTAAGCTTCTTGGCCATTGTCTTTCCGAGTTTGTTCTTCGGCAACATGCCCTTGATGGCAAGTTCGATTACACGCTCGGGTTTTTTGGCAATCATGTCACGCGCAGTCGTCTCGCGTAATCCACCGGGATAACGCGTGTGGTGTCTGTACACCTTCTGCTCAACTTTATTCCCCTTCAATACGGCTTTACGTGCATTGATCACGACTACGTGATCGCCCGTATCCAGAAACGGAGTCCACTGGGGACTGCGCTTGCCGGTAAGTATTGAAGCAATCTCAGACGCTAAGTGTCCGACCGTTTGACCGGTTGCGTCTACAACGTACCATTTTCGTTTTCCAGCAAGGTCTTTTCCGCTGGGGAAGTATGTCGACATAGTTAACTATCTCTGTTTTCAGCGAGTAAAACGCGAACGGCTAGAATACAAAACGGCTTAAAATAATGTCAAGCCGAGCTGGATTGCTGAGCGATTTGTTGCGAATTTATCGACGCCGGGATTCGGTCCATGCAAAAGGCTCTTCGGCACGAAGGTCGAAGAGCCCTCAGCTATTACGCCCGTTTCGCCGCGAGAACCGACCGGCTACGGTTTGTCAGGCGGCTTCGTCGTACTGCCGTCATTACGTTTCAGTTTGGGCGGCGCCTGTTGCTCGGTAGGCTTCTGCTCACCTTCTGGTGTTGTCGTCGTGGTGTCATCCGGTGTCGGCGAGCGACGTTTTAATGTCGGCCGACCTGGTGCTCCAGTATCGTCACCTGCCTGAATTGCGCCACTGGAACTGGCTCTTGCATTCGAAAGCCTCAATAAACGAGCCTTAACTCGTTGAAATTCCGAGCTGCTGATTACGTATTCTTCGTGTTCAGGGAATCTTGCCGCTAAAGCCAGGGCCGCGGCACGTCGGTCAGGAGGCGCCGGATGCGACGCAAAAGCTCGCGAGATAAATCCTGGTTTCTTCTTATTCTTGGCTTCGAGCTTTTCAAACATCGTGGCCATTGCGCCTGGATCGTAGCCCGCAGCGTACATGTACTGGACGCCAAGTTTGTCAGCCTCTTCTTCAGCGCTGCGACTAAACTTCATAAAGATTCCCAGCAATCCGATTCCGGCGGTGTTCTGATAAATCATTCCCGGAATGCCACCGAGGAATATTGAAGCGCCCAAGGCCGCATACTCCAACAAACTCGCCTTTGTCTGATTCTCGACAGCATGTCGGGCTGCAACGTGTGCTATCTCGTGCGCCATGACGCCGGCCAGTTCGGCTTCGTTGTCCGCTGCCAGTAACAGGCCTTTATTGACATAAAAGAAACCACCTGGGAGGGCGAAGGCATTCACTTCATCTGAGTCGATGACCTTAATCGTAAATGGGACCTTTGCGTCTGAGTGAAGCACGATGTTCTGCCCCACGCGGTTTACGTACTCCGTGATCATCGGATCTTCAATGAACTTCGCTTGTCGATCTACTTCTGCGGCTGCCTCACGTCCCAACCGTACTTCTTTCTCAGTAGAACCACTCATCTTGGCGATAAGTCCGCCGTTGATGTTGCGCTTGCCGATCATGTCGGGGTTTTCATTAACCCCCAAAGGCTTGGTGCCACGAGCCGCTGTTGCAGGGGTCGTTGTTGCTGCTTTAGGGTCAGTTTGAGTCGTTGCCGTTT
>QHXL01000636.1 GCA_003222935.1 Acidobacteriota bacterium | reverse complement strand
GGTTATTTCCTCATTGGTGACTTGCCACCCGGTGAGCACATACTGCTGCTGGATGAGAAGACGCTGCCGGAACAAACCAGATCAGTCACCCGGTCGCAAACTTTAATAGTTTCCGCAGGCAATGAAACCGTTACGGTCTTGCCTGTCGCGAAGATTCCGGACCAAATCAAAAAGTTTCCCAGGTAACTGAACGAGGTGATTGGCAATTTCCGAATGCCGAATCCCGATTGAAGCCTTTCCAAAGTCACTGCCTGACTCCGGAAGGAGCCGAATATTTATAGCACTGCGTCTCATCGACACGGCTTGCGCTCCGTTAGGAGTGCCACATGTGTTACTGGAGGAGTTTGATCATTGAAATGATTAGGCATATCGCACACCTAAAGGACTGCTTCTTCTATGGCGCAGCGCGCTATAAATATGTTGCTCCGCTGGAGCAAAGAATCTTTTCCCTCGCTCGAGCAAAGTCTGTTTTGCTTCGCTGGAGCAAGACTCATTTCACCTCGGGTTTGAATCGCACGCTATCTAGTGACTTTGCAAGATGCCCCTCAGCTTCTATTACTGCGTGTCACCTTCGAGTCCTGACTGTTCCTGCTGATTAACAACTTCTCGCACGCGTCGACTTTGCTCCTCCGCTTTCTCGGCATGACGCAAAAACTCCGTCGCTCTATCGTCATCCTGATCTTTGAGATGCTTGGCAATGTGGCGCAAAAGAAGAACTCTTTCCTCGATCTGACGAATTGCGCTCCATAACGACTCCTCAACACCTTCCGTTATTGCCGCAAGGAGTGTATCCGTTGAGTAAGCATGACCAGTGTGACACCGGTAACGCTCAAGACCTCCTTCTTTTAGTTTTAAAAGCACGCCGTCACACTCCGGACAAGTGTAGGAAGACTTCTCCCAAAGATCTCTAACGTCAAATTCAATCGCCGGGTCTTGTTTGGCTATCTTCACTTCGATCTCGAGGTGTTCAGGCATTTTGAGCGTTCCTTCCAGCTCGACATCTTTCGTAGTCAAATGTCCCAGCAATGGTCCAATCTCTACAAGTGGAACTTTATAATCTACGGAAGTGTAATGGATGGCATTCCGCGGCATTGATGGAAATAAAGCATCCAGCGGATCCTGCACAACCGCAACTCCGCCCACCTGTTTTATCGTCCAAAGACCCGCGCTTCCATCGTCTAGTTCGCCCGTAAGAACAACTCCAACCACTCTTGGTCCATAGGCTAGAGCAGCTGATCTAAATAGCGGGTCGATAGCCGGGCGGAACCAATTCTCCTTGGGCCCTTTGGACAGACACACCTGGCCCGGTTCAAGCAGTAGATGCCGGTCGGGTGGGGCAACGTAGACTCGCCCGGGCTGGACTGATTCTCCATCAGATGGAGAAATGACAGGCACCGCACTCACGCGCGCTAAAATTGACGGCAGCAGTCCAAGTGAACCCGAGCCGATGTGCATCACCAGGAACATGCTCCCCTGAAAATCTGCAGGTAAGCTAGCTACAACTGTGCGAAGGGCTTCAACACCTCCCGACGACGTTCCAACCACCACGATGTTTCGTTTTGGCATAAGAAATCGGAGTATTAGTAATCACATTGAGGGGTACGAGGTTTATAACATAGCAATTGAATCTTCAGAGGAACGGTTCCGTACCCAATCTAGTTTCGTTGCAATTGGAACGATTTTGAAAGATTTGTCCCGACGACTGCTCGTCCCTCACAGGTGTTCAGTAAGTCTTTACCCCGAAGCGGTTGCCGCGCTTAGCGGCTACCCTGGGATTAGATAGGCACGAGTTTCCCAGCCTCGAAGAGGTTGGTCCGGTTCGTTTCACCCGCGATTGAATTGTGTAGCGTCAAGGCTGGCGCAACCGATTCTTTCCCAGGGCAGCCGCCAGAGCGCGGCAACCCTGGGCTTTGGGTCGTAACCGCTTCGCGGTAAGAACGCTAGATACGCCGACCTACCTCAAGGCATTCTAGACGCCGACCTCAAGGCAGTTCTGAGTGATAACAACTATCGTTTTTCAAATCTTTCTATTAGACTGACCTCGCAACCCGAATATTTTCCCTAAAGAAAATCGATTCCTTTGAATCCTCTGTCAGTTCTCTAAACCGGAGTCAATGATGTCTGAAAAGACGCCTGGCCAACAAAAGTCTGCCGGCAACGGTAGACCGACAAGTAAATCGAAAAAAGAAGACTTCCTGATTGTCGGGCTCGGTGCCTCGGCCGGCGGTATCCAGGCGCTCAAAGAGTTCTTCGCCCACGTGCCGAAGGACAGTGGCATCGCGTACGTCGTGATCCTGCACATGTCGCCGGAACATGAAAGCAAACTCGCTGAAGTACTGCAGGTAAGCGCGTCGATCCCGGTCATCCAGGTTCGGCAAGGTGCTGCTGTAAAACCCGATCATGTTTACGTAATTCCGCCAAATCAGAACCTGGCGATGACTGACCGTCATTTGTCCCTCACGAACATGATCGCGGCTCAGGAACGCCGTTCACCTGTTGATCTGTTCTTTCGCACTCTTGCCGAGACGAATGATTCACGCGCAGTTTCAGTCATTCTATCGGGTACCGGCGCAAACGGGTCGATGGGTTTGAAGCGAATTAAGGAAGGTGGTGGCGTCGCATTCGCGCAGGATCCAGCCGAAGCCCAATACAGTGACATGCCGCAGAACGCAATTCTGACTGGTCTCGTAGATTTTGTTTTGCCGGTTGCAGAAATTCCTCAAAAGATCTTTTCCTACAACGAGCATCGCGGGTCGGTCCAAATTCCCGCAGCTGCTGAGGAAGATTTTACCGACGAGCAAGCTTTAAGAGATGTTTTTGTTCACCTCCGAAG
>QHXL01000635.1:3778-4243 GCA_003222935.1 Acidobacteriota bacterium | reverse complement strand
TCAGCGCCAACGGAACCCTCGTCACTTCGAAAAGATGTTTTAAGGAGTTTCGATGTCAAAAGTGCAAGTAGTCAGCGAGCTCTGGCAGTTCATGCGTGAAAATAAGAAGTACTGGCTCGCACCGATTGTCATTACACTTGTGCTGGTTGGTGTTTTGCTAGTTCTCGCTAAGAGTTCAGCAATAGCTCCATTTATTTATACCTTGTTCTAACTGCTAAGGCCTGTTCATCAGTTGGTCAGCATTCTAGGAGTCTCGGCGTTCTATCATGATTCAGCAGCTTGTCTGGTGATCGATGGCGACATCGTGGCGGCGGCACAAGAGGAGAGGTTTACCCGGGTAAAGCACGACCACGCCTTTCCGGTAAACGCCGCTCGCTACTGTTTGAGTGAAGCTAACCTCACAGCGGCTCAACTCGATTACGTAGGGTTTTACGACAAGCCCCTATTAAAATTTGATCGTCTCTT
>QHXL01000635.1:1324-3743 GCA_003222935.1 Acidobacteriota bacterium | reverse complement strand
AAAGTCGATGCCGCTCTGGATGCGGGAAAAACTTTGGATGCCTGACCTCATTCGCACAGAGCTGGCTAAAACAGACGGCGAGGATGACGAACGACAAGCAAAGAAAACAGGAAAGAAGTTTGAGTGGAAACTCCTTTTTGGCGATCATCACGAAAGTCACGCGGCGAGTGCTTTTTATCCTTCGCCTTTTGAGGAAGCTGCTGTTCTCACAATCGACGGAGTTGGCGAATGGGCCACCAGTTCGATCGGAATTGGCAAGGGCAATGAACTCACTCTGCTAAAAGAACTGCGCTATCCAGATAGTCTCGGACTCCTGTACAGCGCTTTCACTTACTACACCGGGTTCAAAGTAAACAGTGGTGAATACAAGGTAATGGGTCTTGCACCTTATGGCGAACCGCGGTATGTCGCGGCGATTCGAGACAAGTTGCTTGAAATTCGTGATGACGGAAGTATTCGCATGAACCACGCTCTTTGGTGGGCCACCGCGTAAGCCTGAGTCGCGTATTACCCAGCGCGAAATGGATCTGGCTCGAAGCATCCAGGTCATCACCGAAGATGTGATGTTGAAGATGGCCCAGTTTACGCAACGTGAGACTCAAATGAAGTACTTATGTTTGGCAGGTGGTGTTGCGCTGAACTGCGTTGCCAACGGAAGAGTCTTACGCGAAGTTCCATTCGAGGAAATCTGGATTCAGCCGGCTGCAGGTGATGCAGGTGGAGCTTTAGGGATTGCACTCGCACTCTGGCACCGCTACCTGGATCAACCAAGACGGAGTGCTGAGCGTAATGGAACCTGGAAACCCCGCAGGTCTTCGACGAACGGCCCGGCTCCTTATGCTGATGGGATGAAGGGGTCGTATCTCGGACCGCGCAACACCGAGAAAGAGATCGAAGCCTTTCTGGGTACGAACCACGCGCCCTTTGAGAAATACCACTGCGACGAGTTGCCGCAAGTCGTGGCTGAACTGCTTAGCGATGGGAAAATTGTCGGCCTTCACCAGGGGCGAATGGAGTTTGGGCCGCGCGCCCTCGGCGGTCGCAGTATTATCGGTGACCCGCGTTCGCCCCAGATGCAGTCGGTGATGAATCTGAAGATAAAGTACCGCGAGAGCTTTAGGCCGTTTGCTCCGAGCATCCAGCGCGAGCGAGTTTCCGAATGGTTCGAACTGGATGCTGATAGTCCTTACATGTTGTTGGTTGCCGACGTTGTGAAGGGGAAGCGTCGGGATATGACTGACGCGGAGAAAGCACTATGGGGAATTGAAAAGCTCAACATAAAGCGATCTGAGATCCCGGCTGTAACACACGTCGACTATTCTGCGCGAATTCAAACGGTTCGACGCGAAACCAATCCGCTCTACTGGGACATCATCGAGGCTTTTCGAGTACGAACCGGTTGTCCAATTCTTGTTAATACGAGTTTCAATGTACGAGGTGAACCGATAGTTTGCAGTCCTGCGGATAGTTATAGATGTTTTATGCGAACGGAGATGGACTACCTGGTGCTGGAAAACTGCGTGCTGGATAAGAAGAAGCAACCGGCTTTTGCCGACGGAAAGGATTGGCGGGCGGAATTTAGTCTCGATTGATGTTGGTAGCGGTCAACAAATCCAATGGAGAGGCCTAAATAAAATAATCAATCCCAATATTAATGACGCCGCTACTATTGGCCAGTCGACAAACGATTAGGAATTCTCTAGGATGCCTCCAAGCACGTCCCCCCAAAGTATATGAGAGTTAGTGTAGTCGTCCCAGTGCGTGACGAAGAGGATTCCATCCGTGAGCTGCTTGACGGCCTGCTCAATCAAACACGCCATCCTGATGAAATAATTATCACCGACGGCGGGTCCGTCGACTCCACAACCCTGATTATCCAAGAGTATATCGATAAGGGAGCCCCGCTTCGGCTTATTCGAGCCGGAGCCGCACTTCCAGGTCGCGGTCGTAATCTTGGCGCTGAGCAGGCCCGGTGCGAGTGGGTGGCTTTTACTGACGCAGGAATCCAGCCCGCTCACGATTGGCTGGAAGCCCTTGTTAGACGGGCCGAGCAAGATGAAACGATAGATATGGTGTACGGATCGTGGGCCCCGGTGACTGACACGTTCTTTAAGGAATGTGCCGCGATTGCTTATGTTCCGCCCCCGACGACTCGAAACGGAATACTTTCACGCCCGAGGTCGATTGCGTCGACACTTTTGCGACGCCAAGCCTGGCAGAATGTAAAAGGTTTTCCAGAGCAACTTCGTTCAGGTGAAGACCTTGTTTTTATGGATCGTGTTGAAGGCGCCGGTTTTCGATTCGTACACGAACCGCTGGCACAAGTGCTCTGGAATATTCGTCCGACCCTGTCGTCGACGTTCAAAAGATTTCTGGTCTATTCGCGTAACAACATTCGCGCAGGTTTGTGGCGACAATG
>QHXL01000635.1:470-1201 GCA_003222935.1 Acidobacteriota bacterium | reverse complement strand
TCGCTCGGAACGTAAGACGAACTCTCTTAATAATGGCAATATTGGCTGTGTTGGACGCTGCCGCAATCATTGGTAGCGTTCAGTGGCTCTTGCTGGATTGGGTTCGCTGGAGCCGCAAGGCTACAGTGGAGGCCGGCAATGGCGCTTGAGGGCCGTCGCTCACTATTTATCTCCTACAACGGAATGCTTGAAGCTTTAGGGCAAACTCAAGTCATTCCGTATCTGCGCGAGCTTGCGAAGCGAGGAGTTAACGTAACCCTGTTGAGTTTTGAAAAGCCGCGCGCCTATTCCGAAGCTGGTCGCGAAGAGTGTCGTCAACTACGGGAAAAACTCACGACCAGTGGAATTGAGTGGCATTGGCTTCCGTATCATCAGAGTCCATCCCTGCCGGCGACCGCTTACGATGTTCTTGCCGGAAGACGTTATGCTAAACAGCTCGTGGAGCAAAATAGAATCGAGTTGGTTCACTCTCGAGGTCACATTCCGGGAGCAATTGCGTTGCCGCTCAAGAAGCACGCGCCGGTGAAAACGATCTTTGATCTTCGAGGATTGATGGCGGAAGAATATGTCGACGCGGAGCACTGGCGTAAAGGCGGATTGCCTTACCGGATAACCAAAACGACCGAGCGCCGAATCTTTGCGACTACTGATGCTGTTGTCACACTGACGGAAAGAATTTGGCCGATCATTAACAAATGGGATGGTCTGCGAGATCGTTCAGTGCATCATTC
>QHXL01000635.1:0-387 GCA_003222935.1 Acidobacteriota bacterium | reverse complement strand
ACAGCGGCTCGCTGGACGGATGGTATCTCACAGAGAAGATGGCCGACTTCTTCGCGACTTTTCTTGGTCGGAACTCGCAGGCTCATTTACTTTGGCTCACCACGGGCAGCCATGATCGCGTAAAGTCTTTGATGTCGAAACGAAATATCTCCGAGGCAAACTTTTCCGTTCGCGCCGTACCTGCGGCGGAAGTTACGTCTTACTTGTCGGCTGCTGATGCTGGTATAGCGTTCATCAAACCCTGTATTTCGAAGCTCGCGTCATCTCCGACCAAAAATGGCGAGTACCTGGCCTGTGGCCTTCCGTTAATATTAAATGCCGGCATTGGCGACTCTGACGCACTTGTTGATGTTTGGAACGCCGGCGTATTAGTGCGGGAGTGCAACG
>QHXL01000329.1 GCA_003222935.1 Acidobacteriota bacterium | reverse complement strand
GCGATCAAAAAGTCCTGACGGTCGCGAAGCGAGCCTAGACTAACGCGTCCTTGAATGATCTCTCCCGTTCGCGGATCGGTTAACGAGTTTCCATACGACCAACCCCGCGTC
Organism: Acidobacteriota bacterium; assembly: GCA_003222935.1. Classification (GTDB taxonomy): domain Bacteria; phylum Acidobacteriota; class Blastocatellia; order Pyrinomonadales; family Pyrinomonadaceae; genus PSRF01. The sequence continues at coordinate 12,680 of QHXL01000329.1, read as the reverse complement.
GAACGGTGGACCCACTGAATGACGTTGTAACGAACATCCATCGGATCGACATCCGGCGGCATCACCTCAACTCGAAAAGCATCCTTGTAACCAATTGCCTCGAAACCCTGGTTCCACCAGCGAGCTCCTTCAACCAAGGCCGAACGCACTGGCTCAGGCGCACCCCGATCGACGTAATAAACAATGGGCTCAACCGCTTCGCTTACTGCAGCTGACGGATCCTTCTTTGCCAAACAGTGCCGTTCGATGTATCGCTTCGTTACTGGTTCCTCAATCGGAGTAGCGAAATCCATATAGGCGATGCCCTGGAAACTCGCTCGAGGATCAAAGACCCGCGGCTTGTAACCAGCTGGTGGTAATTGAACAAAAGAATGTCGCTCGCGAACCGTGATGGCTTCCGGCGCTGGAACGACTTGTCTTACAAATTGTCCGGTTGGTTCACCGGTGAACGTGAGTGTCGTTTCAACTTCCGTATTCAGTGGAAAGTTCTTCGTGTTGGGAAGATAAAAAGCGCATCGACTGGGATCTAGACGATAAGTGCCTTGCTGACCCCGTTGAAGCGTATTCGTAACCTGGTGTACGTCACGCAAGTAGAAAGACGTAGCGTCGACGAGCACGCGATTCGACTCTTCAGCCGCTACGTCAAAACCCCACAGCGTTGATTCAGCAAAGGCATCCTTAACCGCCAATAACTCGTCAACATTATTCGTTAGTGCTCTGAACTCATAGTTAGGAGCTACCAGCAACACTTTTGGGCCCACTCGATCGAAACGAACTATGAAACTGTTTCCCAGCTGACCTCGATCGAGTCCGATGTCGTTAGAACCGATTCCGGCTGGTAGAGATTCAGCGTACAGAAACTCGCTATTCCACTTGTCGATTTCGAGCCAGACTTTTCCGGCCTTCGCATCCCAATAAAAAGGAAAGTAGCCGGGAAACTTTTGCATCCCCGCAACCTTGTCAGTGATGGTTTGGACTCTAGCCGTGTCAGTCGATCGTTGTTGAGCAGATGTCGTCGTGATAAATAGCAGTAACAAAACCGACATCCAATACACTGGCCTCATAAGAGCTCTCCTAATATGTATGTAAATAGCGGGACTCCTTGGAGTGCGGGACTTGTCACCGCTGTGGTACAGCGCGCCGCAAACAAACGGACCAATGTAACAAACCGGTGACAAGTCCTCGCACTCCAAGGAGTCCCGCGATGACTAGTTGTCCGTCCACACTGGAATCCTGCCCGGTGTCCATGGCGCGCCGGCAGCTTCCAATTGCTTCTCAAGTTTTACGAGATCTACTTCAATCAGCGTTCGCAACTGACTAAGCGCTCCCTCAAAATCCTGGGCTGCCGCTGCATATTGTGCGATTTGAGTTTGAGTAGGTCGTGATATTGACATGCGCTGTGCACCTACAACGTAGCCGACTCGCTCATTAATCGACGGCGCTGTATTCATGTTTCGTTGACGTGCGACGTTGTCTCCACTCAGGACGCGTAACAAGTCTGCGGCCCGGCGGTCAAGGGTAGTCGCTTCTACTTGAAGTTGAGGAGTAAGTGTCGGAGTCTCCGAAATTGCCCGCTTAATCGCTGCTAGTCGAGGTCGCAAAGCATTTGCAGCTTGAGTTGCGCCGCTAACTGCTCGCTGTAGACGAGCTGCTTTTTGCTGAAACTCAACCAAGGCAGTTCGATCAGAAATCGACATGTTTTCCTGACCGTCAACTACGATCTGAAATTCCTGCGGCGAGCCGAGTGGCGTAACGACGCCATCCACGCGTTTTGCTATCGAGGCCTTATACCTGCCAGGCATCACGAGTGAGCCTGACGGCGGCTCAAAATCGGAATCAGCATCGGGTTGCGGCGGACCACCAAGGTTAGCTGCCGGATAACGCAAGTCCCAATTGATACGTTGAATTCCAGCCCCAACCGGACCATTCAGTCTACGCACGACTCGATCATTTGAATCCGTGATCGTGACCATGATCGCTGGCGCTTCCTCCTCTTCCTCGGCACGAAGGTCGGCCTGGGTGGGCCAACCGGCAGGTTCTTTCTTTCGTTCAGCTTCCCTTTCGGCTTCCTGTCGCTTCTCTTTCTTTGTTTTGATCGCGTCTTTCAGGTCCCAGGTTACGGTGGCGCCAAACGGCGGATTGTCTGCAGTGTAAAAAGTCTCCCCCTGGAAACTCTTCCCGCGTCCACCCAGCGGTTGCGACTGGATGTACATCAACGCGTCTTTCACCGGAAATAGAACCGACTCTTGTCTGACTGTGTCAGCTTTGAGTAAGCGCAACGGTGTGTAATTGTCGAGAATGTAAATGCCGCGTCCGAAGGTGCCGATGACCAGGTCGTTTTCGCGTTTCTGAATATTGATATCTCGCACAGCGATGGTGGGGAGTCCACCTTTAAGCTGAATCCACTTTTGACCAGCATCAATTGAGAAGTACAACCCAAATTCAGTTCCGACAAAAAGCAGGTTCGGATTCACATGGTCTTCGGCAATCGCCCAAACTGGACCATTCGCAGGAAGATTGTTGCTGATGGAGGTCCATGTACGACCAGCGTCAGTAGTTTTCAGAATGTAAGGCTTGAAGTCAGCGTTTTGATGGTTATCAAAACTCGCGAATGCTGTGGTCGCATCGTGATTGGACGTAATAATCCTGCTAACGTAGGCCATGTCGGCTACACCGGGGAATTTTTCGATCTTGCGCCAGTTCTTGCCGCCATCTTCAGTTACCTGGATCAAGCCGTCGTCAGTTCCTACGTAGATCAAGCCATCCTTCTTCTGCGACTCGGCCAATGCCGACGCGTTTCCGTAAAATGCAGTGGATTGATTCTTCGCGACAGCGTCGATACCCCAGACCTTACCCATCACCGGTAACTTGTCGCGATCAAGAGCGCGTGATAACTGACCACTAATCGGAGTCCAGGTATCGCCACGATCGTCACTGCGAAAGAGTTTGTCAGCAGCCATGTAAAGACGGGTGTGAGAGTGTGGACTGATGATAAACGGACTATCCCAGTTCCAGCGCCATGGATCTTCGCCACGACCAGGCTGCGGCTGAATACCAAGTCGTTCGCCTGTTTGCTTATCGAAACGAACAATCACCCCGTGCTGTAACGACGCGTAGATCGTGTTTGGATCTTCCGGATCCACCTGCGATCGAAAGCCATCGCCGCCATTTGTTACAAACCAATCCGAGTTAACGATTCCCGACACACTGCGAGTACGGGCTGGACCACCAAAACTGAAGTTGTCTTGCGTTCCGCCATAGACGTTGTAGAAAGGCTTGGCGTTGTCGGTAGCAATGTCGTAGAACTGGGCAACTGGAAGATTTTCCTTAAAGTCCCAATTGACTCCTCGATCAAAACTCTCATAAACACCACCGTCACAACCGACGAGGTAGTGGTCATTGTCCTTTGGATCGATCCAGATGTCGTGGTTATCGACGTGCTTCGATCGTTCGCCCAGGCGCCTAATGGTTCGTCCGCCATCGTCAGACACCATCAGGTTGACGTTCATCACGTAGATACGATCGACGTCCTTCGGATCAGCCACGATGCGCGCGTAGTACATCGCGCCCGAGTCAAACTCATTTCGACGCTCCCAACTCCCGCCACGATCCGCAGAGCGGAAGATGCCCCCTTTTCTATCAGCGGCTTCAACTGTGGCGTAAACAACATTTGAATCAACCGGCGAAATTGCAATCCCGATTCGTCCCATTTCGACCGTAGGCCAGCCGCCTCTTAATTTATTCCAGGTCGCACCCGAGTCAGTCGATTTGTAGAGAGCGCTTTCCGGACCGCCATTGATCAGCGTGAAGTAGTGGCGTCGTCGTTGATAAGAGGCGGCGTAGATCGTACTCGGCTCGTTCGGATCGATTGCCACGTCAGTGACGCCAGTGTTCTCGCTGATGTTGAGTATGTTTTTCCAGGTCTTGCCGCCGTCGAGCGTCTTGCGACGCGATGTAGACGATGTTCGAGTCTTTCGGATCGATCGCGATGCGACCGATGTGTTCCGAAGTTTTTAGTCCAACGTTTCTCCAGGTGCGTCCTGCGTCGTCTGAACGATAAACGCCATTTCCATACGAGACGCTGCGTTGGCTGTTGTTTTCACCAGTGCCTACCCAGACCGTTGCTGAATTCTTAGGATCGAGCGCTATGGCGCCGATTGAATACGAGCCTTCGCTGTCGAAAACTGGTGACCATGTCGTTCCGCTGTTGATTGTTTTCCACACTCCACCCGAAGCGACCGCAACAAAGTAACGGGACGAGTTGTTTGGGTCGACGGCGAATCCGCTGACGCGGCCTGAGGTAAATGCGGGGCCAATCGAACGAAACCGCAAGCCATTAAAGGTTGGCGTCGACATTGGGTCGCGCGGACGCGGTGGTTCGTCGGGTTTCTTCTCGTCTTCCGGCTTTTTAGCAGCCTCCTGCGCCGCTGCAGGTGATGGTGACGCCTGCGAACGTGGCGTTTCCTGATTCGGTCGTTGCCCGGATTGGTTGGCCGGGAGGAGCCAGTGGCAAAACAAACAGCAAGGTGATCAGGAGTAAGGAGACCAGGAACTTTGCACATCGTGAACTGCTATCGGCGCACGTAGACGTAGTCATATGGAGCATTTCCTCATTTTGATTTAAGACATTAGCTGCAAACAGCACGACGGAAGCGTGCCGGAGATACGAAACGGCTACAAACAGAATAACGTTCGGCCGGCTAATTACATTGTTACGGGTATCAAGAAGAACTGGAAAACTGGAAGCCCTAAACTAACACTTGTTAATGATCTCGGCAAAGCGAGTAGCACAGACTTCAGTCTGTGTTCTTAATGAGACTCATTTGCTTGATCAACACAGACTGAAGTCTGTGCCACTCTTTAGCGCAGGTTCTTTGTAAGAAAAGTGATTGTCTTCTCCCATGCGTCTGCTGAAGCAACAGCGTTATAGACTTCGGGCCGCGTGTCGTTAAAGAATGCGTGATCTGTTCCCGGATAGATGTGAGTCTCGATCGACTTTCCGAGGTTGCGGAGTTTGCCTTCCAATTCGTGTACTGACGCCGGTGACGCGAATGTATCTCGTTCCGCATAAATACCTAGAACCGGACATTCGAGATTGGGTAAATCCGGTTTCACGTTTGGATGAACTCCATAAAACACTACACACGCTCCAACGCTGGAGTTTTTTGTTGCCGCAAACAGCGACAAGGCGCCACCCATACAAAAACCAACAGTACCGACCTTATTCCCGGTCGTAACGTCGTGCGCGAGCAAATATGAAACTGCGCCGGCCAGATCCTTCTCGGCTTCATCGACACGAAGCGCCATCATGAGCTTGCCCGCTTCATCGGGAGACTTCGTAATTTTTCCGTGGTAGAGGTCAGGAGCAAGCGCAACAAATCCTTCCGCAGCAAATCTGTCGCAGACGTCCTTGATGTGATCGACTAATCCCCACCACTCCTGGATCACTACAACGCCTGGTCCACTACCTGACGCGGGAACTGCGAGATATCCGTCAGTGCGTCCGCCATTGCTATCGAATTCAACGTTCTCGCCCATTCTGTTCCCCTATTCACTTTCGTTTCGGTGACGTTTTTGATCCAGCAGGACACCATCCCACCGATTCATTACATCGAGATGGATATCAAATTGGTCGATGACCCGCATGGTGATGTGATTGATCATATCGTCGAGATTCTGCGGGTTGTTATAGAACGCCGGCATCGGGGGAAGAATGACCACTCCCATTCGAGCGAGCTTCAACATGTTTTCCAGATGAATCTCGTTGAATGGCGACTCACGAACTACGAGGACTAATTTTCGTCGCTCCTTGAGAATTACATCAGCAGCCCGATGGATGAGGTTGTCGCCTAAACCGTGAGCGATCGCAGCGAGGGTTCTCATGCTGCACGGTGCGATCACCATGCCCAGCGTCACAAAAGAACCGCTTGAAATTGCGGCGCCTTGATCAGCCACGCCGTACGTTTGAGTCGCCAGCGATTGAACTTCCTTAATCGAGTGGGTTGTTTCATGGACCAGGGTTCTGCTGGCCCACTTGCTCATGACCAGGTGCGTTTCAACGCCTGAACCGTGCAACATTTGCAGCAGTCGGACGCCAAAGATTGTTCCAGTGGCGCCGGTGATTCCCACAATCAGACGGGTCGGTTTTGGCTGTTCCATATGAGTCGCCTTTATTTTCTCCACTCAAGATGTAAAGCGCAAATGTCCGATATGCTTTAGCTTGTCGTGACTCTCGCCAGAAGCCACCAGGAGATTTCTACTCGATCTCACGACAAGCTAAAGCATATCGGACATTCTTTGTCGGACAATGAAAAGGCCAGGCAATTGATGCCTGACCTTTATTCCTCAATTGTGAGCTAGCTTACGCTTTTACACCGACATACTTTTCAACCATGCGGCTGATTGACTCTTTGCTCGTGGCGCCCACAACTCGCTCGACTTCCTTTCCCTCGCGGAAAAGAATCAACGTTGGAATGCCTTTGATTCCGTATCGTTGAGCGGTTGAGGGATTGTCGTCCACGTTGAGTTTCACGACATTCGCAGTCTCGCCATATTGTTCAGCAACGGCAGCAACGGTTGGCGCGAGCATCCTACAAGGCGCACACCATTCAGCCCAAAAATCTACTAACACAGGCTTGTCAGCTCCCAATACATCTTTCTCAAATGAGCTATCGCTCACATCCTTAACAAATTCACTCATTTTGTCGCTCCTAATTAGCTGTTAACTACCAAAAATTACTGACCCTCGCCCTCGAGGAAGTTCTTTAATAAACGAGCCCGGGAAGGATGTCGCAGTTTTCTCAGGGCCTTCGCCTCAATCTGGCGAATGCGTTCCCGAGTAACGTTAAAGTTCTGTCCCACTTCTTCAAGAGTTCGTTCGTGTCCACCATTGTCCAGACCGAAGCGCAGTCGAATAACTCGCTCTTCGCGCGGACTTAATGTCTGCAAAACATCGCCGGCAATCTCACGCAGGTTCGAAGTAATCACTCGCGCGGCCGGACTTTCACTCGACTTATCTTCAATCAAGTCGCCCAATTGAGAGTCGCCGTTCTCACCGATTGGTGTTTCGAGTGAAATCGGATCCTGCATCAACTTGCGAGCCTTACGTACCTTGTCGACGGACGTATCCATCTTCTTGGCGATCTCTTCGGTCGTTGGTTCGCGACCCAATTCACGAACAAGTTCACGCGAAGTATTCTTCAATTTGTTGATTACTTCGATCATGTGAACCGGAATACGAATCGTACGTGCCTGGTCAGCGATGGCTCGAGTAATAGCCTGACGGATCCACCACGTTGCATAGGTGGAAAACTTGTAGCCACGTCGCCAGTCAAACTTATCAACGCCCTTCATCAGTCCCAGATTGCCCTCCTGGATCAAATCCAGAAACTGCAAACCACGGTTCTGATACTTCTTCGCAATCGAGACAACGAGGCGAAGGTTTGCTTCGGTCAATTCATGCTTAGCCTGTGCAGTCTGGGCTTCGCTAATCACAATCATCTGATGCGACCGTTTGATATCGAGAGCCGTAAGATTATGCTCGGCTTCGATTTCCTTCACCCGTTTTTTGGCTGTCGCAATGAGACGTCGGAACTCTTTCTGCTTATCAGCTTTTAGACCTTTACGATGAAGTTTTTCGGTGTTGCCTTCGATTTCTCGTTCAAGGGTTCGCGTCTCTTTGTGAACCGCCGCAATTGACGCAATCAAACGCTGGCGCGCGGCTTCTTTAAGGTGCAAACCGCGAATTTCCTGGGCTATCTCCAACCTGGTGCGACCGAGTTTTCGTCGATAGCGCAAAAGCTTCTTCGAACGTTTGCCACGGCTAACTTTCAACTCGCCGGCATACTTCTCAAACTCTTTCAGTGCCCTTTTGTAGAGGCCCTGTATATTCTGAAGTCCTTCGATAGTCCACTGGAGGTATTCTTCGCTTCGATCTTCGTGTTCCTCGGTTTCCATCTGGTCCGAGAACGCTACCACGTCACGAATATTGAGTTTACCTTCAGCTAATTCGTCACCTATGCGGAAGAGTGCAACAACCGCTATGGGCGAACGAGCAATTGCCTTCTCAGCCCGCTTTTGGCCCCGCTCAATGCGCTTTGCGATCGAGACTTCCTGTTCACGAGTTAAGAGCGGCACGACACCCATTTCGCGCATATAAACGCGAATAGGGTCTGACGTCTTGTCCATTTCACCCGCTGAAAGGTCGAGTTCGACTTCTTCACTCATTCCTTCTTCGGATTCGACGGACGAAGAGTTCTCCTCGATCAAAGGTTCTTCGGTTTCCGTCTCAACGCTGGTGGCTCGTTCTAATGTTTGTAAAACCTCATCGATATCCTCGATGGACACAGCATCATCCGTGAGCTCTTCACTCAGGTTGACGAACTCCCCCTTGTTCATCAGGTCGATACCGCTGTCATCCTTTTCAAGCCTTGCCAAATGGGTATTCCTTTCTCCGCGATAGTTATGCTGTACGGAAAGCTTTCACTCTCCGACTCTTCGCCCCCGCGCGCAACTGAGGCAAAGTAATTCGCTCTCGATTGTAATGTTTACGATTTTCAGTTTTGCCAATACTCTTATTCGTCGACGCTGCCCCACACGGTTTCAAGCGCTGAACTACGTCGCTAATTGTTATCTTCGCCAGAACACCTTCCACGGCCGAATCTACTTCTGTTAAGACGTTGCCCAAGACCGTTTCGATGTTTACACCGACCGGACAATCTGGGCTCGGGGGTTGCCGATGCAAAGAAAAGGCTCCTCGGCATTCCATAGCTTGATAAATATCCAGCAAAGTTGTCTTCGCAGGATCCACGGCAAGCCGCGACCCACCAAGCGACCCTGTCTGGGATACAACCAATCCGGCTTCAGCTAATTCACAGAGCATTCGTCTAATAACTACAGGATTCGTATTTACGCTATCAGCAACCTGGTCGGATTTGAGTGGCTCTTCGCCTGACCAAGCCATGAGCGTCATTACGTGAACGGCTACTGCAAACCGGCTGTTAGTCGACATAATTCAAGCGGACGTCGGGAAGTCTGGCTCCTTTTTGTAACAATTATAGTTACAATTCATTTTTTGTCAAATGCTTAGATGCCGCAAATCGGTGTGCTCAAAACTATTTTCCGGCAGTAACGGCGGGGGTTTTTAGTTGGTGAATGAGAACAAAAAGGTCGTCTACGTTGATGGGCTTGGGTACTAACGCGAGATAACCGACGCCAAGGGCACGGATTCGATCCTCTTCGCTGGCATACCCTGAAATAGCAATTGCGGGTACTTCGTCCATTCCCGGGATAGCCTTAACGCGTTCCAGAAAGACATATCCGTCGGTATTGGGCATTCCAATATCAGAAATAATCAGATGTGGTCGCTTCGCATTGATCGAACTTAACGCCACGTCGGCTGAGCCCGCGGTAATCACATTCGCGCCTTCCCGTCCGAAGATGGCGCTCAGCAGTGTGAGGGTATCTTCCGAATCCTCAACAATCAGAACGTCCATACCCGCTAACTGGTGACGCTTGGCAGATTCCGGCGCTGCCGGCAGGATCGGATCGGGAGCCACTGCGACCGCGAGTTTGAAACGAGAGCCGCAGCCTACGCCGTCGGACTTTGCCGTGATTTCACCACCGTGCAACTTGGTTAGGGCGTGGGCAATTGCAAGACCTAAACCCAGACCGCCATGAAGTCTGGATGTTGATCCATCTGCCTGGCGAAAACGATCGAACACGTGCTCAACAAAATCCGGGGAGATTCCAATTCCGGTGTCTTCGACGGTCAGACAGGCCGAGCCGCCCTCGACCGTTGTTGTAACGGTTACGCTCCCACCCGGTTCAGTAAACTTAATCGCGTTCGAAATCAGGTTCCAGGCAATCTGCTGTAAACGAACTGGCTCACCGTTTACTACGAGTGGATCCGGATGCAGGTGAACAATCAACTCGATATTACGTGCGGCCGCTGAAGCTCGCACAGTATCAAGCGCTGCTCCGACTGAAAGATTGAGGTCTGTAGCGCGTGGTTCGAAATGAAGTTTACCGGTTGCGATCCGCGACGTATCCAGCAAATCGTCAATCAAGCGCGACTGCAACCAGGCATTGCGCTCGATTGCGTCTAATGCTTGCGTCACGCTCTTACTATCCAGGCTGCCACTTCTCAGCAGTTTGATCCAACCGACAACGGGTGTTAATGGAGTTCGAAGCTCGTGTGACAAAGTCGCAAGAAAGACATCCTTTGCACGATTGGCTTCGGCTAGTTCTTCATTCGCTTTCGTAAGTTGGACTGTGCGCTCGGCAATTCTCTGCTCGAGGTCTCGATTCAACTGCTGCAGATCAGTACGAGCTTTCTGTTCAGCCAACATCAAACGCCGGTGTTCAACTCCTCGTCGAATCGTGTGTCGCATGCTGTCGATGTCGCACGGTTTGACCAGGTAATCGTAAGCGCCTTCCTGAAGCGCAGCAATGGCCGACTCAACGGACGCGAACCCTGTAAGCACGACCGAGATGGTCAATGGAGCCTGTCGCCTGATTTGATTCAACACGGAAAGGCCGTCTCCGCCTTCCATATGCAAGTCGGTTAAGACAAGATCATAGTCAAGTTTCTCAAGCAGAGCTATCGCTTCATCGCCACTAGAAGCGGTATCGACAACGTATCCTTCCCTTTCCAGAATCGCAGCGGTAGTGATTCGCAAACTCTCCTCGTCGTCGACGACCAGGAGTCGCGCCTCGTTTGGAAAAGATGAAATAGGCGAAGGATCGCCGTTCTCAGGATGTTGTGATGAATGATTCATGCTAACGAGTTATTTCTTCTCCTCGAGAACCGGCGAATCGACCTGAAGAATAATGCTGAACACCGTTCCCTTACCTACTTCGCTTTGCACTTCGATGCGACCGCCGTGTTGGCGGACGATATCTTGAGTAACCCATAAGCCAAGGCCTGTACCCTTTTTCCCGGTGGAAAAGAATGGTTCGAAAATTCGTGCCTGATCGTCAGCACTTATTCCTACCCCCGAATCGCTCATTTGAACCACGATCGAAGGTTGCAGAGCTTGTTCATAGACCGAGGTTGCTATTCTAATTTCGCCCTCGCTAATAATTGCTTGCTGCGCGTTGATAATTAGATTCAAGAACACCTGCCTGAGTTGATCAGACCGAGCGCGAATCAGCGGCAAACTGGATTCAAAAGAACGAACCAAACGAATGCGCGACTGTTTGAGTTTCTTCTCCAACAGTACCAGCGTCTCTTCCAGCAACTGATTGACATCAACCCAATCAACTTCGCCGGGCTGCCGCGCGAAGCCAAGCATCTGTCGAATAATGTGCGATACGCGTTCCGTCTCTTTGCGAGCAATCTCCAGGAAACGGACGTTCTTTTCTTCGACGGAATCTGACTGCATCAGGTAGAGCGCATTCTTGATTGCCTCGAGCGGATTATTCACTTCATGCGCAATGGAGGCAGCTAAACGACCAACCGCCGCCAGTTTTTCTGACTCGAACAACTGCTGCTCAACTCGACGTCGTTCTAACTCCCGAATCTCGGTCAAGTCGTGGAGCACTGACACAACTGCCGTAACCTGCCCCGCGGGATCCAACACTTCACGCACCGTAATTTCCATTGGCAGCGAACGACCGCCTTCCGGATCGATCAAGTCGATTTCGGCCTGGCGACCGGTTTCTGCAAATGACGCGAGTCCGGAAATGAAAGAGGTAAGTTTGACGGCATTCGTCCGAACAGCGGCAGCGGCTCGAGGACTAAACCGTTCATTCTCCCGAAACAAAAGTTCAGCGCGACGATTTAAGAGGATGTAGTTACCCGACACGTCGCAGACAGCCACGGGGTGACCCACGTTCTCCAGGATAAGATCCAATCTATCGCGTTCGCGGCGAGATTCAGCTTCGGCCTGCTGAAGCTTCACGAAGTTTCGCGCCAGCTCTTCGTTGGCCTCTCGCAAGTCAGTCATATCTCTAAATATGGAGACAAGACCGAGTGGCTCGCCACGAGCATTTACAGCTGGAGTTGAAATAACTTCGAAGTGAATGTCGGAACCTTCGATAGGATCGACCAGCGTAATGTCCCGTTGCAACGCTTCGGATGATGAAACAGTTGCACTTGAAAGATATGCAGAGAACAGCAGGTCGTTCATCTTCAACGCCCTGCGTTTTCCTTCACCTGCGTTTGCGGAACCGCTAAACAACTCTTCAGCGCGTCGATTCTGGAGAAGGATCTGATTGTCGAGGTCTGTCAAAACAATTGGATCGGCGACGGACTTCATGATCGATTCGGTCCACTGCCGTTCACGCTGGAGCTTAGTAACTGAATTGACGAGGCGTTCCTGCTGAATCGCCAGCGAAGCGATGACGCCAATACGATCCGCGAAACGCTTTAACAGATTGAAAGAGGTTGAATCGATTGAGTCTCGACGTGCACCAAGATACAGCACTCCCAAACGTGAGCCAGGCTCAAACGTCCAATAGTGATCTGCAAGTAAGGGACTGCTGGCACTATCGCGTCCACTTCTTGGTGAGACTTCAGGTATACCAAACAACGGCAACGCTAACACGTCTTGTTGCCAGTTCATTTTTTCGAAGAGTGTTCGAGAAGCGTCGTCATCATTCAATGAGATCCACAGCGGGAAGGCGTCATGGATAACTCGAACGCAGGCGGCATTCGAGTCAAGTGGCATTTGAATCCG
>QHXL01000328.1:29918-31687 GCA_003222935.1 Acidobacteriota bacterium | reverse complement strand
CGGCGCAACTTACCTTAACGCATACTTCGGCGAGCAAAACTCGCAACGCATTCGTTCCTTATACTGATGGAAAAGGAAAGACTCTAGGCCGTCGAGTCGGAACTGTTTGCAAAATAGCGGCGATCCCGCTTTCAGTCATCGCCATTATCCTTTCCATTCTTACTTATAATTCTTACCGCAGCTTCGCCCAACTAATTGATCAGCAAATCGCCGGCGGTTACTTAAGAAGCCACGCGGGTCTCTATGCAGCGCCACGAATAATCGAAAAGGGCGCGCGCGTTTCGAAGGAGCAGCTCGCGGAGTCGTTGCATCGGGCAGGATACGCCAGGGATAAGGCGAGCAACATCTGGAATGGGAGTTTCCAGGTGAATGAAAGCAGCATCAGGATCCTGCCGCGTCAGGGTAGTGAAGCTCATGAGTGGGTCGACGTTAATTTTGATAAGCAGGATCGCGTCGGTTCGTTGTCCGCAAACGATTTTTCAGGACTTCCATCCTACAAATTGGACCCTGAACTTCTAACCGAAGATGCCACAGTCAAAATCGGGCAACAGGAAACTCTTACCTATGAGGATGTTCCTCCGGTTTTGGTCCAGGCAATTTTGTCTATTGAAGACCGACGGTTTTTTGAGCACAACGGAGTGGACGTTCGGGGCATTGGGCGGGCCTTTTTGAGTTGGGCCACCAGTGGCTCGTTGAAGTTTCGTCAAGGCGGATCGACGATAACTCAGCAACTCGTCAAGAATACTTACCTGACTTCCGAAAAAACTCTCAAGCGCAAGTTCAATGAAGCGATGATTGCGATGGCGTTAGAGCAACGTCTATCAAAGCAGGATATTTTTGCGCTCTATTGTAACGAGGTCTATTTAGGTCAAAGGAATGGTGTAGGGATCCGCGGCGTGGCCCAGGCGGCAAGAATATTCTTTGGTAAAGAACTGAAGGACCTTTCGCTTGCGGAAGCCGCAACCATCGCCGGACTCATTCAGAGTCCAGCTCGCTACGCACCAGATCGCCATGCTGAAGCTTCTCGCAAACGGCGCGACCTCGTGATTGCGGCTATGAATCGCGACGGAGTGGTTGATACAGAGACAGCGCAAAGAGAAAGTGCACAACCAGTGAGCGTCGCCACTTTCGAGGGAAACAAGAGCGAATTAGCGCCCTATTACATAGATACCGTTAACCGATCTATGGACGATGTTCAACAGGGGGACGAGCCCGATGGTGAACCGAGTCTGCGTGTGTTGACTACCATAGATCCGGACCTGCAAACCGCAGCTGAGAATGCACTTCATCACCAACTGGAGCTTTTAGAGAAGGTAGCGAAGGGAAAAGCGACGCCCCAGGGCGCGATGGTCGCGATGGATGTGCGAACGGGTCAGGTCCTGGCCATGGTTGGCGGTCGTAGTTATGAAGAGTCGCAACTGAACCGCGCCACTGACGCTAAGCGACAGCCCGGCTCCGTTTTTAAACCATTCGTGTATGCGACGGCATTCGAAGCAGGCTTTTCACCGCTATCGACTTTTACAGATGCGCCGCAGAAGTTTGAATATGATCATGCCACCTACTCACCCGCCAATTATGGAAAAAAATATTCTATGCACGAGGTGATGTTGCGTGAAGGGTTGATCCGCTCACTCAATGTTGTGACAGTCGATCTGGCTATGCGGACCGGGCTTTCAAGAATCGCCGCCACTGCCGAACGATTTGGACTGCCAACGCCCGAAGCCTATCCGTCGATGGCCCTTGGTACTTCTGAAACGACGTCTTTACAG